>NZ_JAGJEF010000060.1:0-32590 GCF_018100875.1 Pseudoalteromonas sp. MMG012 | reverse complement strand
TTTTTTACTGCAGCATGAATGAACTGTCGAAGCTCTGATCTGCTCTAAAGCAAAATAGTACCTGTAATGACAAATTGAGTTAGCCCATCAAAGCTTGAATTAACTATTTTATCAATAGTAGCAACATAGTAAATCGGATAAGCAACGGACTGGATTTTGAAGCCGTTTATTAGACTTGCCATTAGATTCAATGTTAAAATTAAAGATAGTGAAAGAACACATCATATACTATAT
The DNA here is from genome assembly GCF_018100875.1 of Pseudoalteromonas sp. MMG012. Lineage (NCBI taxonomy): Bacteria > Pseudomonadati > Pseudomonadota > Gammaproteobacteria > Alteromonadales > Pseudoalteromonadaceae > Pseudoalteromonas > Pseudoalteromonas sp. MMG012. Next base: position 32,356 of record NZ_JAGJEF010000060.1, on the reverse strand, counting down.
ATAATAGGAACAATCGTCACTAACATGATAACGCCATTTTCAATACGATCTCATTTTGATTATTTACACGAACAGATTTCTCTATTTTGCGAAGAGTTAGCGGAAGCTGATATCGTCTCTGCAGATTACTACCAGCTCCCTCTCATAACTAAAGAAGATGAGAATAAAGCGCCGGAAACCATTCATGTAGAAAAAGTTTCTGGAACAAGTGCGCTAAACAAAGCAATAAACGCTTACAAAGACCTTTATTTAGATAAAAAAATAAGCGGTAAAATAATCCAACGTCACCCAGGGCTAATAACGGTTAACGATAAAAATCTATATATACAATCAAGATTAAGAGAGGTAAATAAAGCCAAAAGTGATTTTAAAAACCTTATCTTATCTATTGAAAATAATGATGCCCGCTTCGATGCTGTGCACAGTTCCATCCCTAATTTGGTTACTCTTGCAGCATATAGAAAAATCCATAGTGAAATAGCAGACCCTTACTCAATTCGATTTACTTGGATGACAAAACATGCTATACGCACATTATCAAAAGATACAGCACTAAAAATGTTGAATAACTCATCAAATTACACAAACCCAAGAATGATCGATCAACAGTCTTGGATATCTCTTGTAGAAACTGAAAAACTAAGAGTTTCAAATTTGAATGAAAAAAGTAAGCTCAGAATTAGGAGACCAACTAGAGTATCCCCTGAAGTTAATATTCGCTTTACTGCGGAAAATAGATATCACGTTAGTGCAGCGCTCCCATTTATTTTATTTAACCCAGATAGAAATACAAAGCTTGGAACGCTAACTAATTATGAAAAAGTAGAAAATCACCCAAGAAAAAGAGCATACAACTTTCTTGTTGATAGAATATATTTAGAAAAATTAGGCGAATAATCGGTTATTTTTTAACTATCTGCTCAAGAATTTCTTCATCAATAACTTCTACATCTTCAACAATACGTTTGCCACCTTGAATTTCTATTCGTTTATTATGCTTATTTAGTGCTAATATTTCTTCACAAAACTGAGCAGAAGGATGCATTTCATACACATAATCTATGATTTTTCCACTATTATCGTCTTTAACATTGCTTATACTGTAATCAGAAATCGCACCTTTTTCAATTAAGTCCTTCATTGTTGTAGTCATATCTCGACGTAGTGCTTTTAATTTATTCTCAACAATTTCATCTGTTGAATAAATAGAGCCATATTTTTCCATTATTGACAAAAGACGGAAGTGGTAAGTTTTTCCTGGCGCTGCATAGCGCCATAAATGATATAGACGAAGCATCATCCAGCGGGATAATCCACGCTTTAACTCTTGCGCACTGTTAAAATAGTAACCTTTATACTCTAAATTATCGATCATATTATGTACAAACGCATTGAGACATGCGACACATTTGATATTGCCACCTTGCCCTTTTTTCCCACTAAAATGTAGGGAAGATAGGAAATTCATATTTGACTCATAAAATGAATCATCGATATCCGTATTTTTTGTATCTGTCGCTGAATATTTAAATGACAATTTAGAACCTTGCAATGCCTCTAAAGATTCTTTTATTTGTGGGTAAGGCATTGATTGTCCAACGGCTTTTAACTCTTGAGCCAATTCATTCATCGAAAAAATTACAGCATATTGAATACCGGACTTAAAATTTATTTTAACAATTTTGCCTTTTGAAGCTAGCCGAATAAGTGCCCGCTCTACTTTTTCTTCTCTGTCTGAAGGCCATACAAGATACTCAACATCTTCCCCTTCTTTTTTGCTACTCACTACCGCAGGCGTTATTTTTATTTCACCTTCGTACAAAATGCCATCAACTTTTTCAGATATACGACGAGTAATGATTGTTTTTTTTGGTGCTTCTTCTAACGGTAGCTTTTTATGCCCAGAGCGAACAAACCGCCCCCATAAATCATAATGATTAAAAGTATTAGAGTATGCACGTAATCCATGAGCAGCGTTTTCTAATGATACTCGAACATCTTTATTATCAGTAAATAGCGCTAAACTTTCATTATCAATAGCACTTTCCACACCATGGATCTGACCACGCAATGAATCGGGCAGATTATCTACAGAGATGTTCACCTTTCGGCTCATTATATTACTTCCAAAATTTATGACAGCTAATAACAACATATTCATGAACAAAAGTTAATGATTTAAGTTGGTATAAAAGTGATCCGTACGTTTTTTTTTTCATAGATCTAATTTTTACCAACTAATAAATATTTTGGATCAATATATTACTAACATAGCGCATATTTCCGACCCTACTTTCAAAAAACCTTTCAAATATACGTCAAAATAAGGGGATTCCTTAGCGCTATGTGGATAACTTTTGTTTCTGTTGGTATAGATCAGATCTATACTTAGAATGGATCCGATCCTAATCTACTAGATCGATGGAGTGCAAAAGAAAATGTTTATAACTTCTTGAATTATCTTAGTATAAATACGATCCAACCCAATAGTTTTGTGAATAGTTATGTGCATAAGCTGTGGTCAACTAACCTTTTCAGTTTATGCTTAGTAGAATAGTGATCTAGGAGTACATAAAGATCGGATCTTTACTTCGTTAAAATCCGATCTGCCATTTTAACAAATCTTCATTATTATCAATGCTTTGATGATTATTTTTATGCTCTATCCTTTAATACCTATATATTTAACCAATTTAATCTTCTTATTTATTCTAGAGTAAATAGAATTGATACTATGTCTTTATATTTTTATGTTTACTACTAAAGTAATGGACATTATAATGTTTAGTATCAAGTCAAGGATATCGCGTATGTCAATCAATAATAAAGCACTATCAACCTATCGTTTGTTAAAAGCAACCGCAGAGGTTGCTGAACAATCATTAGAAGGTCGAATTCAGCATTACAGAGCTCATTTAAAAACAGATGAAAAGGAGCTTAGAACATACACTCAAAAAGCGGCTGCCGATTTATTAGGTTGTAACAATAGAACTTTGAAAAGGCGACATGATCAAGGTGACTTCGATCATTTACATATTCAAAAAGGTGCAAATGGACATTACGCATATACATTGGCTAATATTTTTTCTATGGCAGACATTCTTGGAGTAACTGCAGATCAACGAAAGTCAACTGATAAATTACAAGTTATCGTTATCAATTCACTTAAAGGTGGTTGTGGTAAAACTACATCACTTGTCAATATCGCTGCTGCACTTGCAACTACAAATATTAAAAGATATAGAATTGGCATTATAGATCTAGATCCTCAAGGATCATCATCAAGTTTTTTTCCAGCGAATGATCCTGAACCCATTACGGTTGGTGATTTAATGAGAGACTGTATTGAATTAGATCAAGATGAAAGCTGGTCTGATGTAGTTACCAATGCTTTTAAGGAAACCCATATTCCAAATATTAAAGTACTCCCATCAGGGATGGATGACTTTTATTTTGAACATGAAACAGCAACAGAATTAAAAGAAAGTTCAAGTTATGATCAAACTCGGCATTACCATAAACTTTTAGAAAGAGTGATAACGCCAGTTGAGTCACAATTTGATATAATTTTAATTGATACAGCCCCATCACTAAATTTTATGTTTTATAATGCATTAATGGCGTCTACAGCAATGCTCATTCCTGTTCATCCTGAGGCTGTTGATTTTGATGCTAATAACAAATATTTAAAAAGACTTGGTGAGATATATCATACTGTAGCAGCACTGGGTCATGAGGGCTGGGACTTTATGCAATTTTTGGTTACTAACTACGTTAAAGGTAATCACTCGCAACGAGATATTGTTAAAGACGTTCGCAGTGCATTTGGTCGACAAGTTATGAGTTATCCAATAAATCATAGCTCAGCAATTACCGCGAGTTCCTCATCGTTTAATACAATTTTTGATCAAAAAACATCTGATAGCTTAGCCAGTAGAGAATCTTTGGTAAAATCACAAGAAAATATAAAAGATGTTGTCGATGAATTAGAAATGTTAATTCGTTCTAATTGGTTATCTACACAATCATCACTCGGTCAATGATAAAAGGTTTTTAATAACATGGCTAAAAAACGTAAAAATGACACCCGTTTAGATCCTTTTGCAACTCCAGTAGAAGGAAGTAGTCTGGATGATCTATTGGATCAAGCTAAGATTGGTGATGTGATCACTATGCCTGCACCAAGTGATCCACAACGTACAATTACATTAACCTGCCAGGTGATAAAATCACATAATATAGAAAATCATACTCACGTTTATGGTCAAAATAGACGAGAGCAGTCATTACTAAATGAAAAATCGGTCGCTGATATCTTACCTGCGATAAAAAATGATAAGAGAAACCTCCACCCGGCTCTGTGCTGGCAAAAAGGACAACAACAATGGGTGTTATCGGGTTCAAGGAGAAGAAAGGCGTGTATGCTCGCTGAGGCTGATTACGTTATACTCACTTCTTCAGATTTTAATGATCAAGATGCTAAAGCATTAGCTATTTCATCAGATCAATATATTGCACCGAGCCTATGGGAATTAGGACAAGCTTATCATGCCACCAAAGCTTATCTTATGGAGCAAGGCTTAAAGGGGTCATATCGCGAGATTGGCGCACTTGAGGGCGTATCTCATACAGCTGTTGCTGATGCTTTAAAAGCATTTGAGCATATTCCAAAGGAAGTACTTAGCTTATATCCCACAGCCAATCATTTGGGGAGAGAAGCTGCAAAGAAATTAATTGAAGCAATTAAACTCAATAAAAATGCATTCGAAGTTAATCATTTAAATATTCATGAACAAGAATTTTTGACTGATACGATCAGTGATGAAAAGCGAGCAATGTTGATAACCCATTATTTAACAACATTTGAAAACAAACCGGCCCGCTCAGAAGCCTTATTAGACAACAAATTCATTAAAGTTCAAAGGAACCTTAAAAGTGGCGACGTAACAATTAAAATTGATAGTAAGGTACTGACTCAGAAAAGAATTGATCAATTACAAAAGCTATTAGCTAATTACAATTAAGCCACATAATTAAGTTAGCAAAATAATAGAGAAATTTTAACTGGTTGAAATACAAGCAATGATAATTAACTCGCTACTCCAACCAGTTAAAAATCGCGACTTTATTATGAGATAAACCTTTTGGTAGTCCCTATAATTTCATATACTGGCGAAATATTTCATTTTACATGCTGAACTGATGTCAACGCAGTTATCTAAAGAACAATTATTTGCATTGTTCGAAGAAATTAAACAGGAACAAGCAGCACAATTTCCTTTGTCTGAACGGTTTTTGAAGCAGTACTTCAATAGTGCTTTGTTAGTCAAAGCGAAGGAATATTTAAACAATTCGCAAATTAGTTACTTAGACCACTCGGATGACTTTTCTCGTATAGATTCTCAAGTATTAGGTAATTTTGGGAATACTTTTTCTCAGTATATTAAGATTTCTCAAGTAAATAATTCAGCTCGTGTAGATGCCCAATGTACGTGTTCTAATAATCCCAAATGTCGTCATATTGCTGCTGTGTTGCTGAAATTAAAAATAGAGCACTCAGGCGGGTTTGGAGAAGCTTATTTAGTTAACGACTGGTTTAATGAGCTTATTCAATTACAGCAAGATAGCTTCCAAGGCGCCAACAACGTTTTATTATTTGTTTTAGAGCCTCATAACAAAGAAGTACTGTTAAGCCCAAAATTGTCACCATTGCGGCCTGATGGTCTATATCCACTAGGTAGACCATTATCGGAACAACAACTAAATAGCCATATCCCTCTTCAAGATTTACTCGAATCAGACTTTAGGTTATTTAACTGGATCCGTTCGCAAAACCCACCGGGTCACTTCGAGTTATTTGGACGCTGGGGGTTTACTGCGATTGAGCAACTGGTCAAAACAAAACGATTTTACCTACAAACTCAACGTCAACCTTTGACATTAGGTCATCAGCAACGGCTGCAATTTGTTTGGGATATGAGCCAATCTAATGCGCAATTATGTGCTCAATTATCTTCTATAGATAACTGGTTACTACTTAGAACTGACCCACCAATGTATGTAGATACAGATAAGTTGGTGCTTGGTAGGATAAACTCCGAACTCAGTGCCGTAGAAATCGCTCATTTACAAAGTATGCCAAGTGTTGCAAACGATCAGTTACAGCAAGTCATGAAGCGATTTTCAGAGACATTTGCAACTGATGTGATTGGCAGTCCTAAAGGGGTCGTTGCGCCTACTCATTCAGTACATTTACGTACAAGGCTTAATATTGTAACGCTCGCATCAAGTAAAGGCTTTTCATTGTCGATTGATGAAACTGATGGGCTTTCTAAAACGGAATATGCAAAATACATTAAACGATGTGAAAAAGTACTATTAGGCCTAGGTCTTTTAATTGAAAATGGATTGTTTTTGTTACCTGTAAATGATGCAAATGGAGTACATTGGTTTAATCATGAGGTGCGGCCTAAACTGCAGTCGCAAAATTGGCTCGTTGATGAGCTAACACATGAGTTAACAGTGCAAACGCCCAAAGTTACATTGTTACTAAAGCGAGATAAGCAACACCATATTTTAGGTAAATTGATGTTTGATGGTAAGTCTATCTTACTTGATTGGGATGTGACTGAGCCACTTGATGTCAATAATTTGGCTGATTTGCATCAGTATATTCAAATTGCAGATCAGTTCTATGCAATACCTACACTTACTTTTAATGAATTACTTGGTTTGAAAGCTCGATTTAGTTATTACAGTTCAAGTCAACAGTTCAAGTTTCCTTTATCGTACGCCAGAAAGCTCTATGAGTTAGAAAATACCACAGTAGTAAGCTCAGATGCGAAATTGACTGACTATTTAGCTGAACTTGATTCACCCCAAAGCATTCAGTTTAATATCCCATCTACTGATAGCCAGACGTTTGTACTACGAGATTATCAAGAACAAGGAATACGTTGGTTAAAGTTTCTGAATAAACATCAGCTTGGCGGTATTTTGGCTGACGATATGGGTCTTGGTAAAACACTGCAAGTGATTGCTTATTTTATTAGTCAACACAATACATTAATGACTCAACCTAGCTTAATTGTTTGTCCTACGAGCCTGGTAAGCAATTGGCAGAATGAATTTAAGCGGTTTGCTCCGCACTTAACATTAACTACAGTACACGGCTCCGATAGAGAAAAAACGTTAGAACGTGTACATACAGCTCGGTTTATATTAACAACTTACCCATTGTTAAAGCGTGATTTACATTATTACAAAGGCCTTAAATTTGATTCTATTGTACTGGATGAAGCTCAGTATATTAAAAACGAGTCTGCACAAGTATCTAAATGTGTTAAGCAATTACAAGCGGAATTTAAATTGTGTCTTAGTGGTACGCCTGTTGAAAATAATTTATTGGAGTTAAAGTCATTACTGGATTTTGTGATGCCAGATGTTTTGGGAACTAAACAACAATTCAAGCACTACTTTCAGATTCCTATTGAAAAAGAACAAGATATTGCTCGTGCTAACGAGTTGAAAGCTTTAATTGCCCCTTTTATTTTAAGGCGCATAAAAGTGGATGTTGTTAAAGAGTTACCAGATAAAACTGAATTAATTAAAGAGCTTGAATTTACTCCAGAACAAGCGAATTTATATCACAGTGTTCAGATCAAAATTGAAGATAAATTATTGACATTGTTTAAAGAACAAGGAGCGCAAAAAAGTAAACTTGTATTTTTAGATGCACTTTTAAAGTTGCGTCAGATTTGTTGTCACCCACAGCTTGTGGATAAGCAAGTCAATAGTGAAAGTGCTAAGTTTCAGTGGCTTTATGAACACCTGCCCGTCATGCTATCGCAAGGAAGAAAAGTAATTATTTTCAGCCAATTTACATCAGTACTGGAATTAATTGCGAAGCAATTGACTGAAAGTGAAATCGGATTTTCAACTTTAACAGGCCAAACACGAAACCGTGAACGTGTAATAAGTGCGTTTACAGAAGGGTTATGTGATGTATTTTTGATTAGTTTAAAAGCGGGAGGTACGGGACTAAACTTGACACAAGCTGACACCGTAATCCACTTTGACCCATGGTGGAACCCTGCTGTAGAAAATCAAGCGACGGACCGAGCTTATCGTATTGGACAAGATAAACCGGTCTTTGTTTATAAACTCATTATGGCTAATTCTATTGAGCAAAAAGTGCATAGTATGCAGCTGCAGAAGCAGGCGTTGGTTGATGCTTTATTTGAAGATAAGAGCTTGAATTTAAGCCAATTTGATGAAACTCAGATGTTAGAAATGTTGAAATCATAAAATAATTTTGAAATGAGTGAAATAATTCTGAACTAACTTCACAGTATGCTGTCTATTATTATGCTTATTGGCAGCAGTGAGCTTAACGTTGATTTCCCCCTTGATTACTTATTTGTAATAAAGCCAGCAGATTTTGCTGGCTTTTTTGTTTCTGTCCGTAAATTTTATATTGGGTTTGAAATTCCACATTTGATCCACATTGTTTCGTTTAAATAGATACATTGAAATAAGGTAACTGGTTCATTGAACTAGTATTACTTAGTTAATCTAGAAGGCGAATATATATGTTGTGTCATGAAGAAACACCATCGCATCTAAACTTTATTGAACCTGTATCACAATGTGACTATGATCTACTAGTAGAGGTCGCAACCAGTGACGACCTAAATAGTATTTTAACAATGTTATTGTTTGACGAAACACTGTCTGATTCGTTAAAAAATGATGTGAAAAACCAATTAAAAGCAAATCAATTAAGTAATAATTAAGCAAAGAGAAATTATGCAGCACATCCTAATCGTTGAAGATGACTTTGATATAGCTGAGCAAGTTATGTTATTTTTTAAAGCATCGGGGTTTAAAACGTCACATATTGCTGACGGTGCAGATGTGGTTTCTTGGGTTGAGAAAAACAGCCCAGATGCAATCTTGATGGACATCATGCTGCCTAATCAAGACGGCGTTGAATGTATGAAGAAAATTCGTGCCTTTTCCATGGTGCCGATTATTATGATGACAGCTAAAGTCGCAGAGTCTGATCGGCTAAAGGGACTTGAATTTGGTGCAGATGATTATGTGTGTAAGCCTTTCAGTGCTGCAGAATTGGTAATGAGAGTGAAAGCTATTTTGCGAAGATGCGCACCCGCTGTTGAAACTGAGAAATTAGTGAATGTTGATGAGCAGCAACTCACTGTAACGTTAAAAGGTAGAATCCTCGCGCTAACGAAAGTTGAGTTTGATGTGTTTGCGCTATTGTATAATGCACCTAGCCGCGTTTTTTCAAGGCAGCAAATTTTAGATTACATTCAGCCGGATAACTTCGATATTTCAGATAGAGTGATTGATAGTCATATTAAAAACATTCGAAAAAAGATCAAGTTGTTGGATTGTTCTCCAAAATTGGTCGGGTCTGTTTATGGCGCAGGCTATCGTTATGACGAACAACAAATCAATGACACTAATTAAGTGATATCAGTTAGGCTCTCAGGTATTATTAACTAAAAATATTACCTGAGAACATTATGTTAGATGCACTCTTTTCTCAATTATCTTGGTTGCATGGCACGTTATTCTTATCGGCGATTTTATGTCCCCTCCCCTTCTATTATCGAGGTCGCCACTTACTTAAAACGCAATGTACAGTGTTTGAACAGCAATACATTCATTGTTTGAGTGCTAAAGAACAAGTGCAATCTCAGCTTCAAACTTTGCAAACTGAGTATCAGCAACTTCAAGCAGAAAAAGTACAGCTTCATGGTCATTGTCAGCAATACCAAGCAAGACTCACTGAAAAGCAAACCCAAGTTCATCAATTTCAGGAGTTATGGCAGAAAAGTGAGCATAATTTGTCTCATGCTCAAGCTCATGCTCACAAACTTGAAATCGAGCTTACGGATATTAAAGCAATGTTTGAGCAGAAACAGCAAGCATTTGATGCACAAATAGCGCAACTCAAAAATTCAAAAGAACAGTTAAAGCTGGAGTTTGAAAATATTGCCAATCAGATCTTTGAAGAGAAAACGGCACGCTTTAGTCAAAAAAGCCAAGAGACAATCGACCAAATTTTAAAGCCTGTTCAAGGTGAACTAAAGGGTTTTAGAGACAAAATGGAAGCGATTCATAGCGAGGAGTTAAAGCAAAGAGCCTCATTAAAAACCGAATTGCTTCACTTACAAGAGAATAATCGAAATATTACCGAGCAAGCCAGCCAGTTAACAAATGCTTTGCAAGGCCAGAAAAAAGTCCAGGGTAACTGGGGCGAGCTTATGCTTGAAAATGTGTTAGATAGCGCAGGATTAAGGGCCGGGTATGATTATAAAAGAGAGGTTTCATTCTCCACAGATGACGGTAAATATCGACCTGATGTGGTAGTGTATTTACCACAAAAAAGACACCTAGTTATAGATGCGAAAACCTCGCTGAATGCGTATACACGATATGTTAATGCAACGAGCGAAATAGACGCGAATACAGCCTTAATTGAACACTCACAAGCTGTTCTATCGCGTATCAAAGAGCTCGGAGATAAATCCTACGAGAGGTTGCCAGGGCTCAACTCACCAGATGTGGTGATTATGTTCATTCCGATTGAATCAGCGTTTGTTGAAGCTATTAAGCACACACCGAATATGTATCAGCAAGCACTTGAGCAGAATGTGCTAGTAGCGACACCCACTACGCTGTTGACGAGTATGAATATAGTAAAGCAGCTGTGGAGATTTGAGGAACAAAGTAAGCACAGTAGAGAGTTAGCGCTTCGAGCTGAAAAATTTTATGGCAAATTAAATAGCTTTTTGCACAGTATGGAAGGTGTTGGTCGCCAGTTAGATAAGGCCAGAGAAAGTTATGATCGGGCTTTTTCACAACTCTATCATGGTAAAGGAAATTTGATTAAGCAAGCGTCTGACTTTAAAGAGTTGGGAGTATCGGTGAGTAAAGAGTTGCCAGTAGAGTTATTAGAGAAAGCCAATTTAGAGCTTGAGTAAGTTGTTTTTTGGTGTAAACCCCCTTTACAAAAGCTGTGTACAGGGGGCTAAAAAAGGGAGGATTAAGTTTGGCTGTTTGGGTTACTGCACTGCGCAAAACTTCCTTTTCTTGGTGAATCAACATAAAGGTTGATGAATAAGTTGTTTTTATCAATGTCTAACCAAACTCGGCTATTTTCAGGTGGACATAAAGAGTGTTTAATATAACCTTCTGTAATACCCCCATTTTAAACAGCAATTATTCGTAGAAACTCTTTAAGACCCTCTCAATCGTTGTTTTGGTGGTACACCACCAATTGCCATATTAGGCCTTTCATTGTTGTAAAGCCAGAGCCAGTTGGTCGCTAGTTCTTGCGCCTGTTCAACACTTTCAAATATGTTTAAGTCCAACCACTCATGTCTTGCTGTTCTATTAAAGCGCTCAACATACGCATTTTGTGTGGGCTTACCTGGCTGGATATATAATAGTGTTATTTGATGCTTATTGGCCCACCTGAGCAGTTCGTTTGATAAGTATTCTGGCCCATTATCACAACGGATCGATGAAGGTTTCCCTCGCCATTCAATTACTTGCTCTAATGAACGAATAACACGCAGGCTTGGCATCGATAAATCAACATCAATTGCTAACCCTTCTCGATTGTAATCGTCTATCACGTTAAATGTGCGTAATGAACGTCCGTCTTCAAGGCTGTCTGACATGAAATCCATCGACCATACTTGATTGATAGCCTTTGGCACACTGAGTGCTTCGGGTTTATCTCGCTTGAGCCTGCGCTTAGGCTTTATCCTCAGATTCAATTCAAGCTCACGATAGATACGATATACCCGTTTATGGTTCCAATGAAACCCTTTAACATTTCGTAAATATAAAAAACATAATCCAAAGCCCCAGCGCCGATGAATTGTAGTTAATCGTATCAACCAATCTGCAATTAATGTATTTTCTTCGCTGAGCTTGGCTTGATAATGATAGCAGCTGGCGCTAATTCCCAAACTTAAACAAGCGAAACGAATGCTAATGTTATAATGCTTAACAGCATTTATTGCCATCTCTTTACGTACAACTTTCCCTCAAGTGCATCCTGTCTGATCTGGGATTTTAAACATTCTTCAGCGTACATTTTTTTCAGTCGACTATTTTCAGCTTCAAGTTCTTTGAGTCGCTTCATCATGTATGCATCCATACCACCAAATTTAGCTCGCCATTTATAAAATTGTGCTGAACTCATGTCATGCTCACGGCAAGGATCAGCAACAGCAACGCCGTTCTCATTTTGTTTCAATATCGCCATCGCCAAAATTTGGCTGTCGGTATATTTCGATTTACGCATAGAAAACTCCTTTGTTTCAGTGTAACGGAAGTTCTACTTATAACTGCTCCGACGTTTCGGGGGGATTACACTTCCAGCTCATTCTTATTCATCGCAAGTTTTTGTGGGATGCTGATGAATATATTGACTTCACCAGTATCAAATTTTGCTTGTTTAAATTGCCAGCTGCCCATCATAAATTGTTTTGAAAAATAGCGGGATATCTTGTTTTGAGTGTCTACATTTAAAAGTGAGCTGTGCGTTGTATTTTCTTCAAAAAAATACATCCAAGCGCTTGCTAGGATAATAAAACCAGCCAATAACATTGATATAATAGGGAATGGGGCTTTTTTACTCAATACTACTTTTTTACGCGACCCTTTGCGCAGTGATTGTTTTTTTTGCTCCGTGCGTGACTCGACGATTTTTACCCAATCACCATGCTTAATTGTTCGTTGTGTCATAAATTTCTCTCCAATATTCTATTGTTGGTATTAAAACAATAGAATGTGGAAGAAAAATGAAGTGAAATGCCTTATTTAGGGCTTCTAACGGTGAAACTGGTATGAACAGTATCGTAGTGAAGAAACTACATTGTGGGTGTTATAGGTAATTTCATGCGAACACATAGACCTCCGGATTTACCGTGATGTAAACATATTTCACCTTGCAGAGCCTGCGTCAAACTTTCACAAATTGACAACCCTAATCCAGATCCTCCTAATGCTCGACTGCGAGATTTGTCTATACGATATAAGCGCTCGAAAAGTTTATTAAGCTGCGCATCTGACACTCCTGGCGTAGTATCATCGATCTGAATAAAGACATGTTCAGTACATATTCTGACTTTTAATCTGATGTGCCCTGGGGTATCTGTATATAAACATGCATTTTTGATTAAGTTAGTAATAATTTGATCTAGCTTTTGTTTATCAGTCGTTATATTGGGGTTATCAGCAATCTCAATATCAGCAATAAAGCGTAGATTATGTTGTTCAGCTAATGCCTTTGAGTCTGAAAGGTAGTGAGCAATCAGTGTGCTCAGCTGGTATTGTTGCCAGTTAAGCTGTAGTGCTTGGTTTTGTGCTTGTGACAGTTGATATACATCTGAAATAAGATTATTTAGTTGAGATATTTTATTATTAATTTTACTGTACGCTAATACTTTATTATCTAACAGGTTATGTTCAAGTGCTTCAACATGTAGCTTTAGAACACTAAGCGGAGTTCGAAGTTCGTGTGATATATCAGCTAACATTTGATCTTTTTGTTTGAGGTTAGTTTGATACAGCTTAGCCTTATACTGAGCGTTTCGGTGTTTGATGATGTACAAGTAAACAACGATAGCGCTAATGAGGAGTACCATAATGCAAGCTAAGAGCCACGAGCGTTTTAATAAGATCTGGTTCTCTAGCTCAACTTTCATTAATGCTGACTTTTGCTCTGTTTGCGCTAATTTTTGATATTGCACAAGTGCATTGATTTGTTGTTTGTATTGCTCTGTGGCACCTTGATTAACTTCAATATCGGCTAATTTATGGATAGAAAATGCTTTATTTAAGTAAGAGTAGGCTTGTTTATATTGCTGCTTTAGGTGTGCGTTTTGTGCTTTATAGAGATGTAATTTTGCTTCAAAAATGTGGTTGTTCATTGTCATGACTAAGGGTTCAACCTTTGCTATATATATTTCACTTAATGCTATATTTTTTAGTTTCAAATGAAATTTGATGATATGCAAATAAGAATAAGCTTTTTGTATTGGTGATTGCGTTATTAACGAATGATTTAAGCTTTTTTGAATACTACTTAGTGCCATATGATGATTGCCAAGCTCTATGTAAATCAAGTGGAGGGAATTATACGCCCTGGATAAGCTCAAATTGGCACCTAATGGCTTTAAAATTTTTATGACGTCTAAAAATTGCGATAAGGCCTGTGGATATTTTTTATTTTTCAACGTCACTTCAGCTAGGCGTATTGTAGTATCGGCGATATTTATCACTTGTGTACTTTTTTTGTCATTGATGAGCGCTTTGGTGAAAAAGAACTCTGCTTGCTCAAGGTTGTTCACTCGAACTGAAAGGTCGCCTAAATTGTAGAAGTTAGATGCTTTGACCTCCCAATCAAGAGAATCTTTTAATGTTGTTTGTGCTTTAAGTAGGTACTCCATTGATGTGGCGACGTTATTTTTTGTGTCATATAGCGTACCTAAGTTATTGTAAGATTGGCCTATTAGCGTTTTATCTTGGGTTTGTTTTGCCAATTTGAGCGCTCGCAAATAGGTACTTTCAGCTAAGTCTAACAGGTGGCTTTTACGGTAATTTATCCCAAGCTCTTTAGTCACTTCATATTGAAATGATAAACGGGTTGAGGGCGATAATGCTATATTACTGAGAATGTTTATTGCTTCGTCATACTTATGCTGCTTTCTTAAAATATTCGCGAATGTCAGTTGTATTTTATTTTGATCTTGCTTACCACTAGCCTCAACCGTTTTTAATGTAGAGTAAGCTTGCTCTAATTGTCCCTGTGAAATTAAATTCTCAATGGTTGAAAGTGACACTGATGCCTCTGTTTTATAAGAGGTAATTAGTATGATAATGAATATAAAACTTGCGAAATAGTGCATTATAATTTGGTTTGTATATGGAGCCGTGCTTATTTTTAACTAATAATGTGGTTGAATTATGAAGAGTGTAAAGGGCCTTTACAGATTGCAATTTATGCAATGATTGACTTTTTGATGATAAATAGGAGTTAGTAAAATTGTAATTTATCCGATATGGGAGTTAGTAAAATTGTAGTCTGGGGAGTTGTTTATGTTAGTAAAATTTTGTTCCATGGCATGGAACACATCTGATAGTGTCGCAAAATGACGTGATTTTTAGGTCTGACAGTGTATTTTCCGGTTTGTTCGTCATTTTTATAGAAGATAGTAAAAATATGATCCAGCGTTGGTTAGATGAAGAAGGGCCATAGGGCCCTTAAAGGTTAGGTAATGTACTTAAAACTGATTCATCGTATTTGCAGTTCCACCTGCTTTTAAGGCATTTTCACCAGAAAAGTACTCTTTATGTGTGTCACCTATATTGGAGCCAGCAAGGTCTTGATGCTTAACTGATGCTTGCTCCCTCCTAATTTCTTGACGCTGAACGTCCCTGACATAAGCCAGCATCCCAAGTTCACCAAAATACCCTTCAGCTAAAATATCGGTACTTAGTGCAGCTGTATGGTATGTGGGTAAAGTAATTAAGTGATGAAATATTCCGGCTTCTCTGGCACCATCTTGCTGGAAGTTTTGTACTAATTTATCTGCTTCTCGTGCTAATTCTGTATTATCTAGTTCAGGAGCCATGAGGGCTTTAGCATTAACGTTTGGATTTGGGTAACGACTTAAGTCTTTTCCTTGTGTTTCCCATTGAGAGTAGACTTGTTCTCGAAACTTCAACGTCCAATTAAACGAAGGAGAGTTATTATAAACAAGCTTCGCATTTGGCACTTGCTCTTTAATGCTATCAACGAGCTCAGCGATTTGATTTACGTTGGGCTGCTCTGTTTCTATCCAAAGTAGATCTGCACCTGATTGTAAACTGGTAACACAATCTAAAATTACCCGAGCTTTTTCTGTGCCTTCTTTAAATTGGTATAATCCATTGTCTAATCTGACGGGTTTACACAGTTTACCATTGAGCTTAATGGCCATTTCCCCATCTGTGAGGTCGTTTACGTTATGTATCTCTGTGGTATCAAGAAAAGCGGTATATTGACTTGCTAGGTCTCCTGGAGACTGAGATACAGGAATTTTCTGAGTTAAGCTTGCGCCAAGTGAATCGGTTCTCGCTACAATGACACCGTCTTCCACTCCAAGTTCTAAGAAGGCATATCGAACGGCATTGATCTTCGCAAGAAAGTCTTCATGTGGAACGGTTACTTTACCGGCTTGATGCCCACATTGTTTCGCATCTGAAACTTGATTTTCTATTTGAATGGCGCACGCTCCGGCTTCGATCATTTTTTTTGCGAGTAAGTAAGTGGCTTCTTCGTTACCAAACCCTGCATCAATATCGGCTATGATCGGAACCACGTGGGTTTCAAAGTTATTAATTTTGGCCATAATTTCTTGTGTCGCTTGTCCTCGAGATTTTGCTTCATCCAGAGCTTTATAGAGGTGGTCAAGTTCTCTAGCATCTGCCTGTTTTAAAAAGGTGTAAATCTCTTCGATTAATGCTGGTACCGACGTTTTTTCATGCATACTTTGATCTGGTAATGGGCCAAATTCAGAGCGAAGTGCTGCTACCATCCAGCCACTTAAGTATACATATGAGCGTTTTGTGGTTTTTTGATGCCTTTTTACTGCCATCATCATTTGCTGAGCAGTGAAACCATGCCAGCAGCCTAATGATTGCGTGTATTGGCTATTGTCTGCGTCATAAGCCGCCATATCTTCACGCATAATGTTTGCTGTATATTTTGCTATGTCTAATCCTGTTTTGAATCTGTTTTGTAAATTCATTCGACTTGCAAACTCAGGGTTAATTGACTGCCATGAAGTGTTCTTGTTCTGACATAAAGTTGTGTAGTGGTCTATTTTAGATTGATAGTTTGTCATGACTAGTTGTCCTTCGAACGGTTAATTTTACGATATTTGATTGTGAGAGTGCGTTGAGTGGTCTGACCCCGCGCTTAATTAAACATTAGGCCTGAATTTAAAATTTTTTAAATTTATAGTTATTATTATCAACATACATTCCATGAATGTCATTTGCAGTTTAATTTGAGTGTATTTGAGATATGGTTATTGAGGACCCGTTCAGCATAGTTAGGATTTAGATATGAGCATGACGACTCAACAATCAGGTTTAACCATCGACCGACAACTTTTCGATTTTGTAAATATGCAAGCATTACCCGGCACTGATATCGAACAAGAAACCTTTTGGAGTGGCTTTGCAAAGCTTATTGAGACTCTCTCACCAATCAATAAGCAGTTATTGTTTAAACGCGATAAGCTACAGTCTCAAATTGATGAATATCATAAGAGTCACCCCGTATGGAATGGTGATAAATATCGGACATTTTTAATGGATATAGGCTATTTGGTGCCTTCTCCAGAACGAGTTAGCATTGATACTGACTCTGTTGACCCAGAGATAGCATCAATCGCAGGTCCACAGCTTGTAGTACCCGTGAGTAATGCTCGGTTTGCGCTAAATGCAGCGAACGCAAGGTGGGGTTCTCTTTATGATGCTCTTTATGGAACCGATGTATTACCACAAGAAGAAGGTGCCGAAAAAACACAGGAATACAACCCTGTACGCGGTTTTAAAGTGATGGCCTACGCTCGCCAATTCCTTGATAACACTTTTCCTTTGAGAAATGGCTCGCATATTGAAAGTACACATTATGCGGTGCTAAATGGGCAATTGGTGGTCACGCTTAATGATAGTAAACAAGTTAGCCTATTAGATCCCCAGCAATTTGTCGGTTATCAAGGTGAAGCGCAAAACCCTTCCTCATTATTATTAAAGCGCAATGGTCTGCATGTTGAGATCCAAATAGATCCGCATCACCCAATAGGTCAATCCGATAAAGCAGGGATCAGCGATCTTATTTTAGAGTCAGCCTTGACGACCATTATGGACTGTGAAGATTCCGTAGCTGCCGTTGATGCACAAGATAAAGTCGGTGTTTACACAAATTGGTTAGGCTTAATGACTGGCACATTGAAAGAAGAGTTTAAAAAAGAAGGTACTGTAATTACACGCGTTTTAAATAAAGATAAGCATTTTGTAATGGCTTCAGGGAAGATACTTAAATTAAAAGGTCGGAGTATGATGTTTGTTCGCAATGTCGGTCATTTAATGACAACCCCTGCTATTTTAGACCAAAATGGTGAACAAGTTTTTGAAGGCATTTTAGATGCAGTCATAACGTCACTGTGTGCATTACATGATTTAAAAGGCAATTCAGAATATCGGAACTCAATCTCTAAAAGTATCAATATAGTTAAGCCAAAAATGCACGGACCAGAAGAGGTTGCTTTTACTTCTAGACTATTTTCGGCGGTTGAAGGTTTATTATCCTTACCTAACAACACCATAAAAATGGGGATAATGGATGAAGAGCGGCGAACATCGGTTAATTTGAAAGCATGTATTGAGCAGGCTAAGTCTCGAGTTGTATTCATTAACACAGGCTTTTTGGATAGAACAGGCGATGAAATACATACTTCGATGTTGGCGGGGCCTATGCTCCCTAAGTCTCGTATCAAGTCGCAACCGTGGATTTCAGCGTACGAAAAGGGGAATGTTGAAGTCGGGTTAGCCTGTGGGTTTAGCGGCAAAGCACAAATAGGAAAAGGGATGTGGCCAATGCCAGATTTAATGGCATTGATGATGAAGCAAAAGTTAGCTCATCCAGAGTCTGGTGCTAATACGGCTTGGGTCCCCTCCCCTACGGCTGCAACGTTACACGCCATGCATTATCATACTATCGATGTCTTTCAAGTACAGGCAGCAATAGGTCAATATGAAGAGGCTGCTTTGACTGACTTATTGACCCCTCCATTGTTAGGAGAGATAGTGTTAACGAAAGAGGACATTCAGGCCGAATTAGATAATAATGTACAAGGGATCCTTGGTTATGTGGTACGTTGGATTGATCAGGGTATTGGCTGCTCTAAGGTGCCAGATATAAATCATATTGGTTTAATGGAGGATAGGGCTA
The DNA here is from genome assembly GCF_018100875.1 of Pseudoalteromonas sp. MMG012. Classification (NCBI taxonomy): domain Bacteria; kingdom Pseudomonadati; phylum Pseudomonadota; class Gammaproteobacteria; order Alteromonadales; family Pseudoalteromonadaceae; genus Pseudoalteromonas; species Pseudoalteromonas sp. MMG012. Next base: position 13,305 of record NZ_JAGJEF010000060.1, on the reverse strand, counting down.
CTTTGCGCATTTCAAGCCAACATATTGCAAACTGGTTGGTGCATGGAATATGTTCACCGCAACAAGTAAAAAGCACGTTTGCAAAAATGGCTAAGGTTGTTGATGGACAAAACCATCATGATGCGAGTTATATTTGCATGGCTGACAATAAAGTTAAGTTAAATGATAATTTGGCTTATCAGGCTGCTTTATCTCTCGTTTTTGAAGGTAAGAATCAGCCTAATGGCTACACTGAACCTTTATTGCACTCTTATCGTTTGAAACATAAAGCTTTCCAATAAAATACGATTTTAGAAGCCCTTTTGATGAGTGTAAGCCCCCTTTACACTCACAATGATCTCAGTATTCAATAATAGTTATGCGCCTCTAAAGGCTCGAACCAGTTACAAATAAATGAAACGGATAGGTCATTTTGAAATCGCGATACTTTCATTTTGTAAATAACATAACTGAATATCCAGAGAGCTTAAGCATAAACAGTTGACTCGTCTTACCATATGAGCTTTTATGATCATAAATTAATGTCCCTTAAAGGAGTTTGTATGAAGTTATCACTGATAACGATTGGGCTCAGTTTTTTTGTAAGTTCAGCCTTTTGTGAAGCTTCACCACTGGAGCTTGATGATGTGTTTGACCTAGAGTACGCAAATCAGGTTGAGTTTAGTGAAGACGGTAAAGTCGTTTATTTTGTTAGAAATCGCATGGATATAAAGACTGACAAAAAGGTGGGAAATATTTGGTCAATCGATGTTGACACTAATGAGTTAGAACCTGTGACCTCGGGTATTCATATCGATTATGCTCCACAATTGTCTCCGGATGGAAAGCGGCTTGCCTTTATTTCCACCAGAGATGGTAGCAGTCAAATTTATATGAAATGGTTAAACTCTGGCGCAGTAGCCAAAGTGAGTAACCTAACACAATCTCCAAGTGGGATCACTTGGACGCCAGATAGTAAGCATCTTGTTTTTTCTCAGTTTGTACCAGCAAAGGCTCATTCACCAATTAACCTACCAGGCAAGCCTAAAGGCGCTAACTGGGCTAAACCTCCCGTTTTTATAGATGATGTCTATTATCGTTCGGATGGTGCAGGTTATTCTAAGCCTGGCTTTTCTCACTTATTTAAAATAGATGCAAATGGTGGTAACGCTCAGCAGTTAACGTCAGGTAATTTTAATCATGGCGGTACTGTCAGTTTTGATAAAGACGGTGAGGTACTCTATTTTAGTGCTAATCGGCATAAAAATCATGCTTTAAAACCGAATAATAGCGAGGTGTATGCACTAAATATGCATACTAGAGTAATCTCTTCTGTAACTGAGCGAGTTGGACCCGACAGCTTTCCACAAGTTTCACCTAATGGTCGGCTTTTAGCCTATATAGGTTATGATGATAAGCTAATGAATTATGAAAATTCGGATATTTATGTGCTTAATTTTAAAACGGGTGAGACAAACGTTATCACCGCAGCACTTGACCGAAATGTAAAAGACATTCAATGGGATAACAAAAGCAGAGGGCTTTATTATAGCTATGACTCTGAAGGGAAAACAACAGTAGCGCACCAGCCCCTAAAAGGAAAAGCGAAAGTGCTTACTGATGAAGTTGGGAGTGTCGCATTTGGTCGACCTTATTCTGGCGGTAGTTATGATGTTAGTGCTCGAGGTGATATTGCCTTTACACTTGCAGATCCAAATAAGCCAGCTGACGTTGCGTTAGTTATACGTGACAAAACAACGCAATTGACGGACTTAAATGGTGATGCGCTTGCAAGTAAAACGCTAGGCAAAGTTGAAGAAATTTGGGTTAAATCTAAATATGATAAGTTGGATATTCAGGGATGGGTTGTATACCCTCCAGATTTTGATAAAACGAAGAAGTATCCTTTAGTACTGGAAATACATGGTGGACCAGTTGCAAATTATGGGCCTCACTTTAGCGCCGAAGCTCAGCTGTTTGCAGCAAAAGGTAATGTTGTTTTATATATGAATCCAAGAGGAAGTGATTCATATGGAAAAGAATTCGCGCAAAAAATTCATCATAATTATCCAAGTAATGACTTTGATGATTTAATGACAGGAGTCGACTCGTTGATTGATAAGGGCTTTATTGATGATAAGCGTTTATATGTTACGGGTGGTTCGGGTGGTGGTGTATTAACCGCGTGGATTATTGGTCATACGAATCGCTTTACAGCTGCGGTTGTTGCTAAGCCGGTAATTAATTGGTTTAGCTTTGTGTTAACGGCTGACTACTATCCATTTTTTGCGGACTATTGGTTTCCCGGTAAACCGTGGGATCATATGGAGCACTACATGAAATACTCACCAATTAGCTATGTAGGTAATGTGACGACTCCGACCATGTTATTAACTGGTGAAGCTGATTATCGCACACCAATATCTGAAACTGAGCAGTATTATCAAGCGCTTAAGTTGCAAGGGGTTGAAACGGCGATGGTGCGTATTCCAGATGCATCACATGGCATAACGGCGCGTCCATCAAATTTAATGAATAAAGTTGCTTATATTCAGTGGTGGTTTGATAAGCATACAGGAAAGTAACCACCTATTTTGCGTAGATAGTTTGCTTGTTCGTTGCGAGTAAGCCATCTACGCAGGACAAAATATTAAGGTTAAAAGTTCAGAATATAACGCGTATATTACTATTTTAATCCACACTTACGCGTCCCTATTAATATTGCCTTTGATCACTTTTTTAAACAGGTAGTATACAATGAGTTGAGCTCGTAGTTTTTGTTTTCCAAGGTGATGAGCCTACCACCTGTTCATTTGGAGCATTATGCAATCATTTAGACAATGGGTCAGATATAGAGCTGTGCTATTTTCTTTTATTGCGTTTAGTAATATAAGCATTGCTGAGTCATTACGTATCTATATAGATGATGAAAAAGACCTCTTGGTGTTTACTGGACAAGTTGCACCTTCCAATATTGGCGGCGCGACAAACAATATGTTATTTAACATGATTGATGGGGTGGATATTGAATTTGTGCCATCGAGTTATAAGCGTGCCTTGAGAATCATGAGTCAGCAGCCTGAGCCTATTTGCGTTGTTAATAAAGTAAAAACGCAAGAAAGAGAAGCTGCATTTTTATTTAGCCTGCCAATTAATCTGTATCTTAGCCGACGGCTATATTTACAATTAGATGCAGAGCCATTGGCGCCTTCATTGCTTGATGAGCAAGGAAATGTAATCTCTTTGCCTAAACTATTTCATGCACATAGACATAAATTAATTGTGCTTGCTGGGGCATTTTCTTATGGCCCATTTTTAGATAAGCAATTGGCGCAAGTAAGCAGCGCGAATAAAGTGATTCGAGAAGGCAGTAATCATTACGATACGGTGTATAGAATGTTTCACTTGCGTCGCGTAGATTTTTTATTGGCATACCCCGCAGAGGTGTATCGGCATGCTAAAACGGATAAATCACAGTACCAGTCATATCGAATGGCTAACTCTCCAGGATTCATCTTGGGACACATTATGTGCAATGATACGACAGCGAGCCGTACGTTCATTAAGAAAGTGAATACAATAATGTTACAGATGTACAATCAAGATGAATTCACTAATGCGCACTTACACTTTTTACCGAAACAAGAGCATGATGTGACAAAACAATATATTGAACAACTTAAGCGTTATCAAATTCAGCCTTAAATTATATGATATGCGTAATTGGCAATGCTTAGGGGTATAAAATAATGCAAAATAGAGCGATTCTATGTGTTTTTGTTTGCTTTAGTTTCATTGGTAACTCTGCTTTGGCAATGTCAGCAGAGCAACAGCTAGAAGAGCTTTTAAGTCAACATAGTGGAAAAGTTGTATACGTGGATTTCTGGGCTTCATGGTGTGTACCGTGTCGTTATGCTTTTCCGTGGATGGGTAGTATACAGAAACGGTTTTCACAAGATGTGCAAATTATTGCTGTGAATATGGACACCGATGTAGAGGATGCGAAAAAATTTCTATTGGAAACACCGGCTAATTTTCCGGTTATTTTTAATCCCTCGATGAGCATAGGTCAAGCAAATAAGCTCAAAGGTATGCCCAGTAGTATTATTTTTGATAGAACGGGTAAAAAAATAGTGCAGCTATCGGGGTTTAATGATGAAAAGAAAAAAGATTATGAAGCAATACTAATTCACTTGGTAAAAAGTCGCTAAATGCATCCGAGTTTAGGTAAGAGTATAGTGATAAAAGTTTGCCGTATCAGATGCATTAAGCTATAACAGCACATAGCTCATTTTATTTTTTGGAAAACTATTTGTATCGTTATTTTGTTGTGTTTATTTGCTTTTTCCTTGTTTCATTGCGTTGTTTTTCACAACATCAGTTACCAGCAAAAACCGACCATATTCTACCGACTAACTTAGGAGAAGCAAATTGGCAGCCTTTGTTTCAGGTGGAGTTACCCAGTGGTAAGCCTCGTTTAAAAAAAAATGAATTGCTCAATTTAGACTTTTCTTTTGCCTTTACACCTACGGCTCATCAACGTATTGAATCTCCTGAAATAGTATCTTCTGAGTGGGTCTCTTTTAAGTCTCAATTTAAGCCGTTTGCGTCACCCATAAAGTCATCTTGGAAGTCCGTCAAACCTGCGCAATATGCGTTGAATGTGCAGTCGGATATTCGACACTTTTCAATACGGCAAGGCTTGCCTACTGGCGCCGTATATAGTGTGCAACAAGATGTTGACGATATGATTTGGCTTGGTACGAATGGAGAAGGAGCATGTCAGTATACAGGTAACTACTTACGCTGTTTAACGGACCAAGATGGTCTGAACAATAATCGGGTATGGGATATCGCAAAACACGTTAATGGTGAGTTGTGGCTAGCAACAGATCGAGGAGTGAACGTTTTTGATGGTAACGTGGTATCCGCGTTACAGATTGATGGTGCACTTTATACCCCTAAAGTGAATGATATTTTGTTTGATGATGATACCACTTATTTGGCATCAGATGAGGGACTATATCTAGCTAAATATGGCTCTCTTTCTCGTTTGAAAATCGGTAACTCTTTAAAAATAAATCAACTATTAAAAGGACCAGAGCAGAGTATTTGGCTCGCGACTGATATTGGATTGTTTCAGTATCGAGAAAGTAAGCTGTATAAAGTCGAGTTGCCTGAGCCATCATGCCAAGGGCCTATCTTAGCAATGGCGAGCGCTCAAAATACCGTGTGGTTGGGTATAAAAGGAACCGGTGTTTGCCAAGTTGATTGGAGTTCTAAGCAAATTGCTTTTTTATCGGGTTTGCTAATGCCGAATATTCAAACACTAGCATACGATCAAAATGCTGCAGCACTATGGATTGGTGATGACAGCAAAGGCGTTATTCGGATGACGGGTAACTCAGCGCATACTCTTAATAGCGCTAATGGATTAAACGATCACCATATTCGAGATATTATGTTGGGTAGTCAGGGGAATGTGTGGATTGCAACGTATGGCGGTGGAGTGAACCGCCTTAAAGAACATAGTTTTCAATTGCTAACAAAACGCAATGGGTTATTAAATGAAAGAGTCAGCGCCCTCGCGAATATCAATGAGCGATTATGGATTGGGCAATATGGAACTGGATTTCAAGTTTTATATAATAATCAATGGTTTAATTCTATTTACGATTTTTCAGATCAGTATGTGCATGCGATTAGCATAAGTGAAAATGAAAGTGTTTGGGTCGGTACTCGTGCAGGACTTATTGTTATTGGAAATAACGGCTATCAGCGGGTGGACCGTCAAATGGGGTTGGACGCTGACATTGTGCACCGAATTATAGCGAGCCAAGACGGTTGTATGTATTTAGCGACTCAAAGTGGGGTTATTCGTGCTTGTGAAGGTGCCTTTGAGAAATTGGTTCTACCAGATATGGCATATGTGGTCAGTGTCTTTGAAGATACCAGCAAGCGGCTTTGGTTTGTCACAAATGGGCAAGGGATTTATTATTTAGAGCGCGGTACTTTGTTTCATATAACAGAAGCGCAGGGGCTTCCTAGCAATTGGGTTTATAGTATCGCCCAGATGTTAGATGGTTTTGTCGCACTGGGTACCCGCAGAGGTGTTCTTTTACTTAAAAAAGATATCAATGGTTGGCGTAGCAGGCACGTGAGTGTGAGTGATGGGTTGAGTAATAACATTATTTTATCGTTGTTGGTGCAAGGTGATGTGATCTGGGCTGGCACTGAGCGGGGCATAAACAGGTTTAAGCCACAAGCAATGTTTGGGTCAAATAGTTCATCAAAACCCCAGCAGTATACGTATGATAATGGTTACATTGCTGTTGATAGTACTCTTAATACAGCGCTGCTTTTTAAAGGCAGTTACTATTGGGGGTCTGGGAAAGGAGTGTCTTATTTTAAGCCTGAGAGTGTAAAAATAAATGTGAATTCTCAAGTTAACTTGTTGCGCGTTAGTGCGAGTCAAAGTGGCACTCCTCGGCCTAAATTTAAGGATATAGAACATTTAACACACCCTCTAATTGATTTACCTGCGACGACATTTCAAATCCGTTTTCAATATGGTCATAGCGAATGGGGTAACCCAGAGAGGATTATGTATCAAACTCGTCTAATCGGCAGTAATGAATATTGGAGTGACCCTTCTTACGATGACGAGATGACCTTTACACAATTGTCACCGGGTAATTATGAGTTTCAAGTTAGAATATCAACGCAAGATAAGACAGCTGATTATGAGTACTTTTCTTTTGTAATTCAGCCACCCTGGTGGCAAACTTGGTGGGCTTTTTCTCTGGGCCTATTATTCGTCATTGGCGCTATTTATAGTTTATTAAAATTGCGATTTGAGTTTATTCAAAAGCAACAAAGAATAAGCGATAGAGCTGAGTTTTCTGAAGCGCTTTTAGCGCGGAAAAAACAACTGTTGGCGGAGGTATCTCATGAAATCCGCACACCATTAAGTGTACTGAAAATGCAAATAGAAGCACTCGAATACAACCTTGTTGAAAATACGGAACAGACCTATGAGTTGCTACATCGTCGTATAGGCGATATTAGTACCTTATTGCAGACATAGATCAATTAGCGATAACGGAGCTGTCTGAACTGAGCTTAAATGTCAAAATGATAGATGTCGTGCCTTGGCTGGCGTCTTGGGCGGATGATGCACGTACACGGTCATCTCAGCTACGAGAGTGTGAGTTCAGTCATGTCGTAAAATTACCCAAAAACTTGTTTATAAACGCAGATCAAGACAGATTAACTCAAGTGCTTAATAATCTACTCTCTAATAGCCTACGATACACCACGCCGCCTATTCGTATAACATTTGAAGCTACTTATACCGAAACGCAGTTAATATTATCTTTGAGCGACAGTGCACCTGGTGTATCAGAACACGAACTATCATGCATATTTACGCGCTTATACCAAAATGAAAGTAATAAGACGTTATTCAAAGGTGGAACTGGGTTAGGGTTGACTATCTGCAAAGACTTGATTGAACGCCATAGTGGCGAAATAGAAGCGCAACATAGCGAGCTGGGAGGGCTTACTGTTCGTGTTACCCTACCTAGGTAGGGGAACACGAATACCGACAAGTTATGCAGGCCCTAATCATACATCACTATAGCGGGCCATTATTAGCTGAGGGAGTTTGCCATAAACTGTGCCAAATATAGTTACCATGAATATAATAAATATCGTCGTTGTGAAGTACTGTCCGGTCTTCATTACCATATATTAATGGAATTTGTTGCGGGCCAGTTACTTCATATTTTATATGGCTACTGCCTATGTAAGCTAACTTTTTAGTTTGGCTATTTATTTCAAACAATGTTAATTGGTTTTGCTTTATCCAGTCATAGTTTTGAGGTGTATTACCTGTTTCAATCCATCGCTCAAGTGGCATCGTAAACCGGTATTGATGTGCTGCTGTTTTAACGAAACTAAGCGAATGGTAATCTTGCTCTGCAGGAGTATAGGCTTCGGGGAATACCTTACTATCGAGTAAGATGGGAGAAGTGGTATCACTGATGTCAAATAAGCTTACTTTCGCGCCTTGCGTTATATTCGGTTGCTCGGGTATTGTGATATCGGCGACTTCTTGACCGATGCCAAGCAGGAGGCTGTCTCCGATAGGATGAAGGTATGCAGAGTACCCTGGAATTTCTAGCGCGCCCTTAATCATAGGGGCTTCCGCATTCTTCAAATCAATAACATATAAAGGATCTGTTTGTTGAAATGTGACTATATAGGCCTGTTCATCAACAAAGCGGACTGCATAAATATCTTCGTCGACAATACCTGTTGCACTATTTACTTTTCCAATAGGCGTTGGGTGGGATTGATTTGGTAGTTCGGAGATCAACACAAGTTCTGAGCCTTGTTGACGCAGTATTCGAAGTTTATGCTCAAACCCATCAAACTGATTACCTTCGCTCGTCATTACGCGCAGCTGGTTGTTATACTCACTGAATCGTAAGTTACGCATATTTTGTCCGAAATGGCCTGAGAGCTTGCCTGTTGCTGAATACTCAAAAGCTTGTTCATTAATCGTGAATTTGTGAATTACAGACTTTGGGCCCTCTGCATTGAAGTGCGTACTATGTGTATAGATTGCTGTCTCTGAAGCATAAATCCCTTCAACTTCAGTATTTACGCAAAGTGAAACTTGCTGGGACGGATCAGCCAACGATATACGCGTAATGGTCATTATTGAATCGTAGCCATCGGTGTCGGAAGCGGTATCGGATAAATAGCATTCGTCAGCATTAAACAGCGGCTGGCTGTCACCCGATTGGCTATGGATTATAGTCGGTATGAAGTGTGTAATAGGTGTGTCGTTGAGCGTTTGGTAGTTTTTTAACTGTGTTTCAGGCTGTGAGTTCGTCAGATCAAAACCGCTAAAGGAAGGTCTGAAATTGCTTACTAAATAGAGTTGGTTGTTAATGACTCGACTTTCAATGAGTTGCCCATCAATACTGTATGTATGTGATATGTCAGCTTGTTCTGGTGTGGTGACATCCGCAAAATTTAATTCAAATTGTGTATGGTTTAAGTTTGGTGCTGTTGAATTAGCGCTGAGGGGTTCAATTGTTGCGGTGCTAAAGATTGAAAACCAGCCGCTATTCGCACTGATGGATACGAGCGTATCTTGCTCTAAAAATAATTGTTGCTGTGCATACTCATTGGAAGAGGTTGGTAGATCTTTTACCGCCTGAATTAGGCCATTATTATTGCGTTTCATGATACGAATATAATGAGGTAATTCACTTTCATTTGGTTGCGTTAAATTATGATATTGATTTGCTGCAATGTACAAGTAATTACCATCATATTTTACTCGGTCTGCTTCATTGACGTTCTGCTCTTGTTGGTTTGTACCTGAAAATGCACTTGATGTTGTGCTGGGATCCGATGTCTCCCTGCTATCATTTACTGGAGGCGTAATATCATGTTGATGATAACGCATGAAAACCCCATTTTTTATATGGGTTGTAAATTGTGCTGTATTGGCTTTTTTTAACGGGGTTGTAGAAACCGAGAATCCTGTAAAGTTAGGAAGCTTTTGGATTTTTTGGGGATCACTGGATATTGTATCAGTGTCATTACCGCAACCACTTAAAACGGTGAGCGCAGTAATTCCCAGTAAACGTGTATAATACATAGTACTTTTCCTTGAATGAAGAACTCAGCATTTACTTTACGAAATACGTTAGAAATAACTGTTACCTTTCACAAATGATTTGTTATTTAATGTAACCCTTTCTGGTAAATCACGAATACAATGTTAAATTAGCAGCGGTAATATAAGGAATTGCAAATTGAAATATTTAATTGCTGCAATAGCATGGCTGTTGTCCACATCTACTTTTGCGTCGAGCTCACTATGTAATAGTAGTGACAGTGACTGTGTGAACACCAGTCAGTGGCAGTTTTCAGTGGCAATTGGCATTGGTGAACTGACTAACCCGTTAGCGGGTGGAGATAATCTTCCTTTATTCGTTATCCCTTATGTTAGCTATTATCGAGACCGGTTTTTCTTAGAAAATACGACCCTTGGTTTTACATTACTGGATAAACCAAAATCCGATTTGAGCTTCATTGTAGAGCCTAATGCAGAGCAAGCATTTTTTGAACAGTTTCATTTACGCAATATTATTGCGCCAGGCTCTTACGTTGCCACCGATGGTAATATTGTCGACTCCCCTGATGGCGCTTTAGAAATACCAGATGACGTAACCCCTCCCATTGAGCAACGAGAAGTTACGGTTGATGATATAGCCAATAGAAAGTGGGCGATTGATTTCGGGCTTTTAGGGCATTGGTATATTAATGACAGCAGTAAATTATCTATGCAGTGGCTACATGATGTATCTGGGGTGTACCGAGGACATCATGCAAAAGTAACTTATCATTATGAATTCATACCAATAAGTAAATTGCCAGTAAAAGTACGACTCATCGCAGGCGTACACTGGAAAGAGAGTGCATTAGTTGACTACTATTATGGTTTAAGAAGTAGTGATGAAATAGATGAACAGTTATATTATCAAGGTCGTAGTGTACTAAACCCCTTCTTGGGCGCGACATTGCAATATAAACTCACAGATGATTGGCAACTAAAGGCCAGTATTAAACGACAGTTTTTAGGTGCTGGTATAACGGACAGTCCGCTCATTAGAAAAGATGATGTAAATTACTTTTTTATTGGGGGGGTCTATGCATTCTAGTTCTGCTTGTTTATTTAGCCTAAGTCTATTTTTATCTTTTCAAGGTGTTACGCAGAGTGAGTTTGTTAATCAAGTCCCCTTTGATATTAAACCCGTTACCTGCATAGTTCACCAATTAGGTGAGCCTTGTCAAATGACGATAAGCCTTCAATGGCAAAACCCGCAAGTAATAGATGCTTGTTTGTACCAAGAAGCCAATAAATTACGATGTTGGAAAAAGCAAAGCGCAGTGCAAGAAAAGCTGAAGATTACATTAGCTCAGAGTATGAATTTTAGTCTATTCGATTTACACGGCAGGTTGTTGGCAACGCAAACTGTTAATGTACATGCTACCGTAAGTAAGCGGTACCGTAGAAAATTAAAAACTGATTGGAGTTTCTTTTAATGGCCCATATTATGCTCGTCGAAGATGACGAACGTCTTGCAACTTTGACTGCTCAATTTTTACAAAGTAACGAGTTTGAGGTAACGATTGTCAACGATGGTGCTGAAGCTGTTGAAGCCATTATTACCAAACAGCCTGATATTGTTATATTAGATATCATGTTACCTAATCAAGATGGATTTAGTATTTGTCGAGCTGTTCGCCCCCATTACAATGGCCCTGTGCTATTCCTAACCGCTAAAGACAGTGATTTTGACCAAGTAAAAGGGTTAGAAATTGGTGCCGATGACTATGTTATTAAGCCTGTTGAACCGTATGTGTTATTGGCAAGGCTCAATGCTTTGCTACGCCGAACCTTTAGTAAAAAAGAAGCACTTGATAGCTTAGAGCTTGGTCAATTACGAATTGATAAAGCTGATCGAGCCGTGTATTTGGCTGACCAAGAAGTTGAGTTGACCAGCTATGAATTTGATTTGTTATGGGCTTTGGCAAGTAATGCAGGGGAAACGCAAAGTCGGGAATATATATACAAACATGTTGTTGGTCGCGAGTATGATGGTTTGGATCGGAGCGTGGACGTGAGAATCTCTCGTCTTAGGAAAAAGCTAGGGGATAGCCCTGAGCAACCATTTAGACTGATAACTGTATGGGGAAAAGGCTATTTATGTTCTAAATCAGCCTGGGAGTAGATTAGAGATATGATCAGGTTATTGATCAGCTTATATTTTGTTGTGTTTATTAGTATTGTATTGATCAATCAAAGCAGTGAAGTAATTTGGCAAAGCTGGGGACATCAGGCCCCAGATGAATTGCGCCATGCTAAAGAGGTTGCAAAGACTCTCCAAACAAGTATTTCCAATATTAAGCAGCTACCTAATCCCGTTAAGACGTTCCATATAGGAGATATTGCTTGGTTACCAGAGCAGAGCGCTACCTTAGAAGCGGGAGGGATTGTTACCACGTTTACTGAAGATGGGCATGCACTGTTGACGTTCTCTGTTGATGATAGTGAACAATTAGCTCAGTTGGGACCTTTTCTGCCTGCACAGAGTCAATTAGCCAAGAAGTATTTGTTTAAGCTATTCTCTTTTGCAGTATTAGCACTGTTATTGATTTTATGGCTAAGGCCATTGTGGTTAGACCTAATGCAGCTGAAACGTGTGACTGGGCAACTTGCGCAAGGGCATTTGGATATTTCTATTAGCCCATCAAAGTTTTCTGCAATTTCTAGTTTAACAAGTCAATTCCATGCTATGGCGAACAAAGTAGCGAGTTTAATGAGTGATCAGAAGCAGCTAGTTAATGCGGTATCTCATGAACTACGTACACCTTTAGCAAGGTTGAAATTTGCTTTGGCAATGCTAGCATCAAAAGACCCTAAAGAAGTACAAGCTATGTCTCAAGATGTGCAAGAAATGGAGTTATTGATTGATGAAATGTTAGGTTATGCCAGACTTGAAATTGCAGCAGAAACTTTAGTGTACCAGCAGTTTAACCTAACAATCTTAATCGAATCTCAAATAGATAAACTACAGCGTACTTATTGCAAAGATTTACACGTTTCATTGATGCCTAATGTGATGATTGTCGCGAATCAACATTATCTAGCCCGTGTTGTACAAAACTTACTCTTAAATGCATGCAAGTATGGAGATCGTGAGATCCACGTGTCGTTGTTGGAAAACAATGAACAGGTAGAACTGATCATTGAAGATGATGGCCAGGGGATCAAGCCTGAAGATCGGGATAAAGTGTTTTCACCTTTTGTCCGTGTTGATAGTAGTCGAAATAAGGCCTCTGGAGGCGTTGGTCTAGGGCTTGCGATAGTTCAGAAAATACTAAACTGGCATCATGGGCAGTGTGAAATTCGCAGCTCTCAATTGGGGGGGGCTTTATTTGCAATTGGTTTACCCAAAGATGCTACCCGCCTTAAAGCAAAAGGTCAGGAGTAAAACCTGCCTCAGCATTTTCACCATTGTATTTAACCTCAGGTTTGGATAAGGGTTTTGGAATAGGAAATATTTTGTAAGCAAACTTACGTACAATACAATGATGATATTTTGTTCAATATCAAGGCGCTTTTATGCAGTAATAGCGAGCTATTACAAATGAAAACAACGCCGAGAGTGAGAGAAATAGCTTTATTGGGCAAATTCGCTCATCCAGAGCTGAGGTTAATTAGGCTAATACTTCGAG
>NZ_JAGJEF010000006.1:0-126560 GCF_018100875.1 Pseudoalteromonas sp. MMG012 | reverse complement strand
AGATGGGGCGACTGATGGGGCTCGAACCCACGACAACCGGAATCACAATCCAGGGCTCTACCAACTGAGCTACAGCCGCCACAACACACCTCGTTTGGTGTGGCGCGGATAATACATAATAATTCGCGTCTTGCAAAGTAAAAAATGCAATTTTTTCTAAAAAAGGAAAAAAGTAAAAAAAGTCATCCCATACAGCAAATATTCATATAACCTATGTAAGATCCGACAAAACTATTATAAGCGCTCACTAGGAGGCTCTATGGAAACCATCATCAATTGGGTAAACGATAATTCAGATATGTTACTGCGTTATGGGATTCAAGTTATTCTGGCAGTTGTAATTCTGTTGTTAGGAATTAAGGTTGCTAAACTCTGTAGTGGATTGACCGAAAAAGCATTCTCAAAGCGAAAAATTGACAAAGCGGTTGGTGGGTTTGTTGCAAATATTATTTATGCACTTGTGTTTGCTGCAACGGTATTGATGGCGCTATCACAAGTGGGTATTGAAACAACATCGTTCATCGCTATTCTCGGTGCAGCAGGTTTAGCTGTGGGTTTAGCCTTACAGGGGTCATTATCAAACTTTGCATCAGGCGTGTTGATTATTATGCTAAGGCCTTTCAAATCAGGTGATTTCATTGAAGCTGGCGGGAAGTCAGGTAGTGTTGAGAAGATAGAGATATTTTCTACAGAGTTACGTACGCCTGATAACAAAGTTATTATTATGCCTAATTCGGCTATTATGTCTGGTGCAATCGTCAATTACTCAAGAGAGAAAACCCGCCGTATCGATTTGGTGATTGGTGTAAGTTATGACGCAGATTTAAAGCAAGCGAAGCAAGTATTACAAAATGTATTAGACAAAGAAACACGACTTTTAACAGATCCAGCTTACACCGTTGCCGTATCTGAACTTGCTGACTCAAGTGTTAATTTTGTCGTGAGACCTTGGGTAAACACATCCGATTATTGGCCAACTTACTTTAGTTTGGTAGAAAATATAAAGATTTCTCTTGATGAAGCAGGAATTGGTATTCCATTTCCTCAAATGGATGTCCACCTTCATAAAGACTCTTAACAGAAAGGTTATAAAAGTAATGAAAGTTAAATTGTTATCTATGTGTGTATGTGTTGCTGTGATGTCAAATGCCTATGCTGAGGATATAAAAAGTGAACAAACATGGGAAGTGACCAGTGAAGTGGGCGCTATCATTACCAGCGGTAATACAGAAACAACGACTCTAAAAGGTAATTTGAAAGCAAAGCATCGGCTAGAAAATTGGCACAATGAATATAAAGTGAGTGGCATTTTCAAAGAAGATGAAATTGAAAATGACGATGGAAATAAAGTAAAAGAGCGTACTAACGAAAAATATTCTTTATCGATGCAAGGTAATTATAAGCTTGATAGCGATAGCAGTCACTTATTCGTGCTTGGTTCATATGTATCAGACTCTTTTGGCGCTTATCGTTCCGAAGCTGTTGCATCGGTTGGTTATGGTTTAAGGTTACTAGACCGTGATGATATGGAACTGAGTTTTGAAGTGGGTCCAGGTGTTAAGCGTTTTGAGTATCAAGATGACAGTACTGAATTAGACAATGGCACACCATTGGCGGGTACTTCTGAAAACGAATTTATCGGCGTTGCAAAAATGGATTACAGTTGGCAAATATCTGAAAATGCCAAGTTCACACAACTTTTTTCTGTCGAAACCGGTAGCACAAATACGAAGAGCACGTCAGAATCTGCTTTGTTAACTAAGATTAACGGTTCGCTGCAAATGAAAGTTGCTTACAACATTATAAACAATTCAGAAGTAGATGATGGCAAAGAAAGTACAGATACTGAAACGTCACTGACGTTAGTATATAGCTTTTAGTTATTACAATTTTCAACAAAAATGGGGCCTTTGGTCCCATTTTTTTTATGTTGGAAATACGATACAATACGCCGGTTAACTCACACACTTAATTGATAAGGGTATATTTGTGAAGTTCAGTAAATTGGTGGTCATTGCGGCTTTATTATGTTTATTTTTCAGTGTGCTTATGGAAAGTGCTATTGCAGCCTCTCCATCCGCGCAGCAGATGGAGCAATTCAAAAAGCTGCCAAAAGCTCAACAAGAAGCGCTTGCAAAAAAATATGGGTTGGACTTAGGTAGCTTAAAAACAAATTCAACTACGAGTAATGAACCAGAACTTCCAAAAGAAACGATTCAACCGCGAATACTTGATGAGGCCTATGAGATTGAAGAGAAGTTCAAGCCTCAATTAGAAAAATTAAAGCCCTTTGGGTACGAGTTGTTTGCGGGTAATCCAACCACATTTATGCCGACTGAGCTTGCAGCCATCCCGGACACTTATCTAGTCGGAGTCGGTGATGTAATCAAAATTAACTTTTACGGTAAAATGAATCAGGAACATGAGCTTAAGATTGACCGTGAAGGACGTTTATTAATACCTGAATTATCTCCGATAGGGGTTGTTGGGCTACAGTTTCAAGAGCTCAAAGAATTAGTGAAAGCTAAAGTCTCTAAAGAAATGATAGGTGTGCAAGCATTTATTAGCATGGGTACGTTAAACCCAATGCGTATTATGATTGTTGGTGAAGCATATAAACCAGGAAGCTATACGGTCTCACCATTAGCTACAGTGACACATGCATTGTTTGTAGCGGGTGGCGTAAATGAAACGGGGTCACTTCGAAGCATTCAAGTTAAACGCGCTGGAAAACTAGTTACTAAATTCGATTTATACGATTTGCTGCTGTTTGGTGATAGCTCTAATGACGTAGTACTCAAGCCTGGTGATGTTGTATTTATTCCTCCAGCGGCGAAAAGAATCACAGTAAAAGGTGAGGTGAATAGGCAAGCTATTTTTGAGTTGAAAGAGACCGATTCTATCGACAGCGTGATTGCTATGTCTGGTGGGTTTAAAGCAAGTGCGCAAACTTCAAAAGTGGCTGTTTCGCGCTATAACGGCGATGGAAAGCGCATTACGTTAAATTATGATTTTGCAAATAACACGAACTATAAGCCTAATAATGGTGATGAGATTAAAGTTAATGCGACGTCAAGCCGATTACAAAACACAATAACACTTGTTGGTGCTGTAACTAGCCCAGGTCACTATCAATGGCAGCCAAATAAGACCGTTAGGGATGTATTTTCTAGCCCAAGAGAGGATCTACTTTCTCTTGCTGATTACTCTTACTCTTTAGTTGTTAGGGAAGCTAATTTAGAAGGAGACATAGAGGTTATTCAGTTTTCTTTGGAAGATGTTGTTATAAAAAAGAATCACGATGTTGAGTTACGCAGTAATGACATTATCGTGGTTTTTAGCCGTTATGCTCTGATAGAAGATGAACAGTCATTACTATCGGACTTAGCCTACAATGAGGAGCAGTTGAAACTGCGAGAAAATATTCGATTATGGAAGAAGTATGAGAAAGACGAGTTCTTGAATTATATTGGCTTACAGGTAGAAGAAGATCTAGAAGAAAAAGAATCAATTAACAGTATATCTGCACTTTTTGAAGTAAATGATGAAATCAAAGATAACGAGTATGCTGTATTTAGTCGTCATAACTTATTGTCTCCGATTATTGCAAAATTGCAGAAACAATCATCTGCAACTGAACCTGCCAAATTGTTTGCCGTTAATGGTAAGGTGAAATTCCCTGGAGTTTATCCGCTCCCTAAATTAGCTAACTTTGAGAAAGTGGTAAATGCTTCAGGTGGTTTATTAGAATCAGCTTATCTTGAAAATGTAGAATTAACCCGTATTGATTTTGAGGGAAGTGATAAAGTTCAACACTTACAATTTAATGCGGTAGATGAGTTAGAAGCGCCAACACATGAAATTGTCAGTAAAGATACAATTAATATTTTTCCAAAGCCACATTGGCAAGAGCGGTTAGAAGTTGAAGTAATTGGAGAGGTTTCATTTCCAGGTACGTATACCATTCGACGCGGAGAAACATTAGAAAGCTTACTTGAGCGAGCAGGAGGATTTAGTAAATTTGCCCATAAAAACGGTGCCATATTCACTAGAGAGTCGATTAAAATAAAGGAAGCATCACAATTACAAAAGCTTACGCAAGATCTGAGAAGAAATATAGTGACCAACAGTTTTCAAAAAAACTCAGCTACGAGCGCAAATTTATCATATAGTGACATGGATAAAATATTGAAAGACCTTTCAAAAGTAGAGGCGTTAGGTCGGTTACTTATAGATTTAGACAATGTATCTACACAAACTTTGCAGTTAGAAGATGGAGATGCACTATATGTTCCGCCAATGCAGGATTCAGTCAGTGTGATTGGAGAGGTGAATGTTGTTTCTACACATATTTATGATGCGAATAAAGATGTGAAAAGTTATTTAGCCGCAAGTGGTGGGTTAAAACAGAAGGCAGATGATGACCGCATTTATATTATTAAAGCGAATGGTTCAGTGGTCATCCCTCATGGTCATAATTCTTGGTTTGCAGTGAACAGTAAAAGTAACTTATTGTCCCCAGGAGATACCATTGTTGTTCCATTAGATACTCAACACCTTGATAGCCTAACACTATGGAGCACCGCAACTCAGATTATCTATCAACTCGGCTTAGCGGCGGCGTCGCTTAATTCATTAAGCAGTAAATAAGGCATTTTTGTGGAAATTAAAGAGTCGGATATAATTAAAAGTCATGAAATTGATTTGTCAGAAATCTTACGAGCGTTGTACCAAGGTAAAATAGTTATTATCCTCTGCTCGTTAGTTTTCTCTGTCTGTGGTGTTTATTACGCATTGTCTTTGCCCAATGTGTACAAAGCCACAGCGTTGCTATCTCCCGTTGAAGAAGCTCAAGGCGGAATGTTGAATGGATTAAAGTCGGATTTAGGCGGATTAGCATCTATAGCAGGGGTTAATTTAGGTGGAAGTGGTGGAAATAAATCAGCATTGGCATTGCAAATTTTACAAAGCCGAGGCTTTTTAAATCAATTTGTTGATAAATATGACTTGAAACCAATATTAATGGCTACGAATGGCTGGGAGCTTTCTGCTAATAAATTAACGTATAATTCTAATGTATATGATCTCAATACTGAGCAATGGATACGTGACGTTAGCCCTCCACGGAACTCTGTGCCAGGTATTCAAGAGGTTTATGAACATATTTTATCTCAGAATTTGACTGTGGTTGAGGATAAGAAAAAAGATCTTGTGTGGCTTTCCATTACACATTTTTCTCCTGTAGTTGCGAAAGATTTAGTGGACAAACTAGTGATTGAAATTAATGCTCGCATGCAAGAAGATGATATAAAGCAAGCAACGACGAAGATCAACTACTTGAAAAAAACACTTAACGAAACATCAATAGCTGATATGCAGAAAATATTTTATCAATTAATAGAACAGCAAGAGCAAACAAAAATGTTGGCTCTAACGCAATCTCAATATGTATTCAGAACAATTGATCCAGCAATACTTCCTGACATAAAAGACGGACCGAAACGAGCACTGATTTGTATCGGCTTTTTTTTCTTAGGGTTTGTGCTGTCGTTGATGATTGTTTTATTCAGGTATTTTGTTATTTCTAAAAAGTCTTAGGACTAAACTGTTATTAAGTGTTATCGGCAATTTTTTTTATGTCGTAAATGCTATATAATACCGCGTTAATATTGATTAGTTGATGGAATTATGTGGATTTGTATGGTCATCTTTTTTGCTTTTTTAGCATCTTATTGCTCTATTTTTATGATCAAACCAGTGGCCGAAAAAGTAGGCCTCGTGGATACCCCATGTAATAGAAAGCGTCATGTTGGAGCTATCCCTCTTATAGGGGGGGTTTCAATCTTTTTCGCTGTGTTAATTTCCATTATTGTATTTTTACCAATGGAACGTCGTTTAGTTGTATATTTAATATGTGCGGCTGCAATTGTTCTCCTCGGTGTTATAGATGATTACCGACAACTAGGTGTTAAAGTTCGGTTGTGTGTTCAATCGCTAGTTGCTCTTTTAATGATGTGGGGGTCAGAGACCTATATTCATAATTTGGGTAATGTATTTGGTTTTGGTGGTATTGAACTTGGCTATTGGGGCATACCTTTTACTGTTGTAGCAGTTATAGCGGCAATAAACGCATTTAATATGATCGATGGTATTGATGGTTTAGCGGGCGCTATGAGTATTATTACATTTGCGGCCATTTTGGTTTTAATGATTATCAATGGTGGTGAGCTGAGTGTGTTACCACTGATTATTATAGCCACAATAGTACCTTATTTAGCGTTTAATCTAGGTGTCTTGGGTCACAAAAATAGAAAGATATTTATGGGCGACGCTGGGTCAATGTTTATTGGGCTAAGTGTCATTTGGCTACTAATGATAGCAACTCAATCTAGTACAAGTAATGCGTTTAGTCCTGTCACGGCCTTATGGATAATCTCAATCCCTTTGATGGATATGATGGCCATAATTATTCGGCGCATAAAGAAACGACAATCTCCTTTTATGGCCGATAGAGATCATTTACATCATGTTTTTATGCGTATAGGTTTTAGTTCACGAAAGGCACTGGCCAGTATTAGTTTTTTTGCGATAATTTTTGCTGCTATTGGTGTTTTAGGGGAACTAATAGGTGTCCCTGAGTATCTGATGTTAATTCTATTTGTCGTTGTGTTTATTAGTTATTCGGCATGTATTCAACATGCATGGAAAGTTGCACGGTTTCTTAGGAAATATATTTTTAAAAAGCAGGCTGTTAGGGTTAGGAAATATGAATAATAAAAAAAATGCCTATGGTAAGTATCATTCAGGTTTTACCATGATGGAATTGTTAATTGTTATTGTTATTTTAGGCTTATTAGCATCGCTGGTTGCTCCTAAGTTTTTTGATAAATTGGGCACTGCTGAAAGAGGCGTCGCGGCGAGCCAAATGTCGGCATTTGAAACTGCACTTGATACATATAGGTTAGATGTAGGGCAATATCCAAGCTCTTTAGAAAGTTTAAGAAAAAGTGAACATAAGCGGTGGGATGGGCCTTATTTACCTAAAAATATTCCCTTAGATCCTTGGGGAAACCCTTATGTATTCAAAAACCCCGGAGAAGATGGAAACCCATATTTGCTAATGTCCTATGGTGCAGATGGAAAAGAAGGTGGCGAAGACAATAATAAAGATATAGTTCACCAATAATGGATATTCAGTCAGTATTACTCTCTAAGTTTGAGATATTGAGCCAAGATCTAGAAAAAGCTTTAGCTTATCAGAGCAAACATGGTGGTAGGTTGGAGACAACACTGGTTAATATGGGTTGTTTGTCAGATGAACAAATCCCAGAGCTATTGTCACTTGTCTTGGAGTTACCTCTGTTTGAGCCGAATAACTGGGTAAATGTAGAACAACCTAAACTTGCGATTGAAGAAGTATCTTTTTTATTAGAGCATGACTGGTTTCCGCTGAAAGTTATTGAAAATAAATGGTATTTTGCCTCTGTCTACCCTCTTGATTTGTCGGTTAATGACTGGTTGAAAAAGAGTCAGATCCACGCGGAGGTTTTTGTAGCTAGTGATTCTCAATTACAAGTCTTGCGAGCATTATATGATAATACTGACCTCGAAGAGGGTCATTTTGAATACAGTGACGCTGAAGAAGAAAAGCTAAAGGAGTTAGCTTCCGAAGCTCCAGTTGTTAATTTGCTTAATGCTCTGATGGCAAAAGCTTTGAGGCAAGGAGCATCAGACATGCATCTTGAACCATATGAAGGGACATATCGTGTTAGGTATCGTGTTGATGGTGTATTACATGAGGTCGACAGGCTAGCTTCCAAAATGCAAATGCCTTTAGTAACGCGATTAAAGATTCTGTCCGGTATGGATATTGCCGAAAAACGCCGCCCTCAAGATGGTAAGATTGAAACTCGAGTTGCTAACCAAGATATTGATATTCGAGTTTCAGCGCTTCCCCTAAATGATGGTGAGTCCATTGTTATGCGATTTTTAAGAAAAGACAATGTTCAGTACGATATGTCTGTATTAGGTCTTTCTGATGACATTGAAGCGATGATCAAAGCTGATATTAAATCTACCTCAGGGGTTGTATTATTAACAGGGCCAACAGGCTCAGGTAAAACAACAACGTTATATACATTTTTAAATGCTTTAAATAACGATGATGTAAAAATTATTACATTGGAAGATCCCGTTGAATATCAATTACCAGGGATCAATCAAGTACAAGTTAATAGTGATATTGGCTTTGACTTTGCTGCAGGATTAAGGTCAATTGTACGTCAAGACCCAGATGTTATTATGTTGGGTGAAATACGAGACAAAGAAACGGCACAAATAGCATTACAGTCTGCGTTAACTGGGCACTTAGTATTTAGTACAGTACATACAAATGATGCAGCGAGTGCATATACTCGCTTACTTGATTTAGGCGTTGAAGAGTTTTTATTAAACGCGGCTTTAGTATCAATTGTTGCACAGCGTTTAACTAGGAAACTGTGTACTATGTGTAGTGTACCGCATCCAGAATCAGCGTCTTTGATTGATAAGTACGAGTTATCTAACTTTATTAAATCTTATGGTTTGGAAATGGTTGACTTAAGAAAGGGCAGCGGTTGTGAGCATTGTTCTTTCACTGGCTTTAAAGGGCGAATGGCTGTTACCGAATATCTTCATTGTGATGAAACTATTAAATCATTGCCAAAAAACTCAGATTTTATTGAACGTGCGAAATCACATAACCGCAGCATACATCGCAGAACACTGTTGGAAGATGGGCTTTATAAAGCATGTCAGGGGCTTACAACAATAGATGAAGTTCTAAGGGTTGCAGGGTAATGATATGGTTTGAATATAAAGGGTTTGATTCGTCAGGCGCGAAAGTAGAAGGACAAATAGAGGCTAAGAAACAAGAAGTGGCCCTAATTGAATTAAAAAAACAGGGGTTACATATTGTCAAGTTAAATAAACTTGATACACGAGAAGGCTTTTCATTTATATCTAGTAAAGTATCTTTGGCTGATCTAGAGTTCTTAACGGCAGAACTGAGTTTACTTCTTGAAAGCGGTGTTAGAATAGATAAAGGTATAGATATAATAAGGAAAGCAAAAGCAAAGCCCGCTCTTTCACTTGTATTAAATGCCATTAGTAAAGATTTAAAACAAGGGAGTTCGTTATCTTCTGCATGTCGTTCTCATCCTTTAATTTTTGATGAATTATATTGTAATTTAATCGAACTAGGGGAAGAGTCTGGTAGTTTAAGTGTGATTTTTTCTGATTTAGCTACAGACCTTAAGTTTAAACGGGATCTAAGAGCTAAAGTAATAGGTTCGATGACCTATCCCCTAGTAATATTATCAGTTTGTCTTTTAAGCATTTTTTTTATATTTAATGTCATTATTCCTAAAATGGCAGTTATGTTTTCTGAGGCAAAAGACCTACCTTGGTATACTCAGATAATGCTTAGTACTAGTGAGTGGATGACTCATTACCAATATTTCTTACTATTATTTCTTTTCATAATGACTTTAGGGTTAACTTTTAGCCTGAAAAAACCTTCAGTTGTTCGAAGGTTTCAAAAAGTAGCATTACGCTTACCTTTGATAAAAGGAGCAATTTTAATGGTGGAAAGAATTCGCTTTAATTCAGGTTTAGCTATGATGATAAAGTCTGGTGTGGCGATAGATCGAGCAATGGACTTATCGATAGGGAACATCAAAAACCATATTATTAAGCGAGAACTAGAGATAGCTAGAGCTAAAGTTAAGCGTGGAAGTTTGTTAACATCAGCTTTAAAACAAACATCTTTATACCCAGAATTTTTTGTTTCATTATTAGAGGTGGGAGAAGAATCAGGAAATTTAGAAAGGGTTTTTCAAGAAATCGCCAACCGTTCTAGACAAGAGTTTGAGTCGTGGACGAGTAAGATGACAACGTTACTTGAGCCATTAATGATTCTTTTTATGGGTGGGATTATCGGGAGCGTTGTTGTCGTGATGTTGCTTAGTATGGTGTCGCTTAATGATATTGGTTTTTGATGTCTGCTTTATTTAGTCATAATAACGGGTTTACATTAATTGAATTGATGGTAGTTATGATCATCACTGCACTATTAATGGGTATTGTCGGGCCACTCGCATTTAATAGTTTAGAAAGAGTCGAGGCAAAAGCTGAGTTACTCTCATTAAATCAAGTTATATCAAAATCAGGGCAACATGCTTTTACTCATAATCAATCGATATTAATTAAGTTCGCCGGTCGAGAGCTTAAAATTGTCACTCAGCCTAAGGGTGAGTTACTTCGCGCTATTGATCTTGAGTTTCTTTTTTTCCAACCTCAAGAAATATATATAACTAAGAGTGGTTTAACGCTTACTCCAGAAATTCACACTCGCTATAAAAATAAAGAAATGACTTTGAATGTAAAGCACCTACTTACTGGAGCCGCACAATGAAAGGTGAGTTGTTATGAGCAAGCGACAACAAGGGTTTACATTAGTAGAGGTGCTAGTTGCCAGTGTTATTTTATTCTCTGTATTGGCAGTAGTGAGTTTAGTATATAGAGGTGCTATTACAGCGAGTGTAAAAGCAACCCAGCATTTAAAAATTAATGCAGAAGCTCGTATGCTAATAGTGAAAATAGAACAAAGTATTTTAGAGCTTAGTACATCAGAAATAAATAAAACGCAGCAAAAAGGACAAGTCAACGGTATTGAGTATATTTGGAAAGCTCAGGTTATAGATTTTCGTTCAGCTCCAAAAAAATTCGATGTAGATTTAGGCACTTTTATTGTACCACCAAGAAAGTACAAATTATGGCGTGTAACATTAAATTTGGAACACGGAGGTGTATCGAAAGAGCTTACATTCCATCAATTAGGGTGGAACAATGCGTAAAAGTAGTGGCTTTAGTCTTATAGAGCTTATGATTTCGTTAGTTATTTTAGCGATGCTTCTGAGCACAGCCACAATGGCTTATCAGCTATTGTTAACTCGTTGGCAAAAAGGGTTAGATAAATTTGAACTAAGTTATCAGACGTACCGTGGTAATGAGCTTATTCAGTCGGTATTTTCGGGTATTTATCCTTACGTGGTGACCGACCAATCAGGTCGACCTTCATTTTTTTTTATTGGAAAAGATGATAGTTTGTTAGCGGTTACGCGCAATGGTTTATTTAGCGAAGAGCATCCTGAAGTTTTTCGGATCTCTTTAGTAAAAAAAGCAGATCAGTATTATCAACTTGTATATCAAAGTACCTCAATAAATAATTACTTGTTGTTAAAAACAGATCAAGAAATTGAGTTTGAGCACCAAATAGTATTACTGGATCACTTAGTAAGTGCCAGCTTCCGTTATTTTGGATTGGAAAGTCTTGTACAAGCAACGAGCGCTCCGGTACCAAGTATGCAATGGTTTCATACTTTTTCTGGTATAGATAATCAGTTAATACCAAGATACACCGAATTAGCCTTAATTTCTGCGGTAGGGGAATCTCAATTACTGGGTCGTCATAACAGTGAATCTTTTGGTGAACTGTCCAGCTATTTTGAGAGTTATTAATGAGTCAAAAAGGCATAGCATTAGTTCAGGTCTTACTATTTAGCGCAATATTAAGTATTATTTCTCTTTATTTCTCTAGTTTATCTAAAGAGCAAGTTGCGGTGGCGTATGCGGCAAATAGTAAAACAGAAGCTTTTGTCGAATTACATAGTGCAAGACAACGACTACTATTTGATTTACTCATTACCGAAAAAACACTTGTTACCTCATCATCACAGCCATATGGGTGGAATTTTTTTGGTGAGCGCTTTGATTTGAATGAGCATGCAGAGGCTCAGTTGTTCGATCTATCGTCTAAACTTAATATCCGTTACCCAGAGAGAGCGAGGTTACGCAAGTTGCTGAAGTATCTAGAAAATAGTGAAGAGCAAGCTAACACTTGGATCGCGAACTTGTTGGACTATCAAGATATTGATAAAGTAACTAATTTGGGTTCTGATGAGCATATATTTAGTGGAACCAATAATAGAAATGGTCCTATTAGTGATAAAAGTGAGCTGATGAGTATGGGCTTAAATAATGTGACATTGGAGGCTTTGCTTGAAAATGTAACTATTTATCGAGCATATGAGTTCAATCCTATAAATGCATCTCCCGCATTACTAGAAGCTTTATATGGGTCACAAATAAAAGAAAGAGTCCTTACATTACGTAGAAAAGAAAGCTTAACGAAAGCTGAGTTTATAGCAGAAACGAATATTAAAGAAGAAGATGGTGTTTTTATTTTCCCTTCAAATGATTTAGATATGATTATTACTAGTAAAGTAAATGACGTTTCTATATCACAAAAATGGACTGTAAGGCTTCGGCCATACGCCACTCTCAATACTTCACCAGTAAGTGTTTTAATAGTGAATGAGCAATAGCAGATGAACCTCCAATCTATAAAAAGTATGTTATTTGAACGCATCATATTACCTCACATTGGATATTATGATGGGAAGTTATTTGCTTTTATTAATAAAAGTGGAACTGTTCAACTTACTCCAGCAGACGAAAATACAAATCCAATTGTCACCATAATCGCAAGGAGCAAGTATTCTGAGCACTTGAAAAGTGTGCCTATTGAAGAACGAAAACAAGTGATTCAATTACTAAAAATTGAGAAGGGTCATGGAAATGACTCAGTATATGACGTGACAAGTACCGAGGAAGGGAAGACGTTTTTCAATGAATGGCAGTTTGAGCATGTTCCCTTTAAAACTAATTTTTTAATTCCTGAAACAGCTATAATTGCAGGAAGTAGTGAAAAAAATACAGTGGTGACGATTAAAGATGACTCTGAGCTATATGTTGCGTCTGGACGTCGAGGTATTAACTCCTCTTATCAAACAGCTTTTATTAAAAATGAGTCACATTTTAAAGCTTCTATTGGTCAAGGGGAAACAAATTCACAACATATTTGTTTTGACGGTAATTACAGTCGTTTGGTTCGTTCATTATTTACAATTCCAGTAGGTCAATGGTGGATCTTTTTTCGTCGTAACTCTGTTAGCATTGAAAAGCAAAAGCTCGTTTCTTGGTTAAAATCATTTTCATGTTTGATCACAAGTTACTTTGTCGTATCGTCTATATATTTAATTGGAAACACTGCATATTTAGAGTATCAGCTTGATAAACAGGAAGTTGGAGTGAGCAGCGCTTTATCGTTGCAAGGAGAGGTTGATGGTAAAATGCAGATGTATAACTCTTTCAAACAGTTAGAAGCTCAATTCCATTCGCATTCAGATATTTGGCTAATTATGGCTAGCTTGTTCCGTGATGTTGAAGTGTCAAATATACGCTTTCAAAACAGCCGCTATATATTAAGAGGGCAAGCAGATAAAGCGACTGACATATTGGAACAACTTCTCAATGTAAAAAACATCGAAGATGCGCAATTTGATTTTCCAACTCGAAAGAGTAGAAATAAAGAGGTCTTTGTTCTGAGCTTTAGGATCGGAGAAGTCAATTAAAATGAGCAGTATAAAAAAAGAGTTAGAACAACACGTACTTCTTGTCAGTATTATGTTGTTTTTAATAGTGACTAAGTTTTTACTGGTTCCCGTTATTGAATGGCAAAATAGCATCATTGCAAGTAATGCTATTTTGAGTAAGAAGTTATCTAAAGAACAATCAGTGCTCAAGCGTGAAAAGAATAATGTTGAATTATCTCAATTATTGGATGAAGTATTATTAGATGCTAACAAAGCTGTGTTTCCAATGGCACAAGAAGTCACGTTTAAACTAGATACACAGCAGTTATTAGAACAAAAGCTAACAGTTGGGGGGTTAAGTCTAGATCGAATCTCTTGGCAGCCTGCAATTTTTTTTGAAGACGCTAAGTTGAGAAAGTACCTTATAGATGCACAGGTTAGTGGTGATACATTAAAGCTGATTGAATTTTTGGTTGGAATTGATCAACATGCACAGTTAGGGGTGAGTAAGTTTAATATTGATGTGCGAGGAGCGACAAGTAGTTTGGGGACAAGCCGCGCTAGAATTACATTTTACTTATACGCAAGGGTAGAGCAATGATTAATTTGCGCTGGGTTTTCTTATTTTTTATCATATTTATCTTGTCATTAGATGCCAAATCTAGGTTTTTCATTTCTAATGGAAATGCAGAATTACGAACTGAATCACCTACTCCTATACAGAAAATTAAGTGGCAAACAGCTGATAAGAGTAGCGAAATTTTAGAAAGGTACAAGCAATATCAGGAGCTTGAGGACGGGGGGCGAGTTGTAGAAAATGAAGATGAAATGTCGCTCCCAAATGGTGAATATACCAAAGCGCTGTATCAAAATAAGCAAATTGAATTAAAGGCTGTTTTGAGTGGAACTGAGGTGTATGCACTTCTTAATATTACGAATCTAAGTGATAACACGTCTAAATTGGTTAAAGTTAGAGAGGGTGAAAATGTATTAGGATTTTCACTAAACGTGATTTCGCAGATTAAAGTTGAGTTATCAGCCAAAGAAAAGAAAGTACTGTTGATGATGTATCAACCTCAAATGAAAGAGAAAGTATAGATGAATGCCATTAAGTTAATGCCAGCTTCCCTTATGGTCATGTTAGTTTTGACTGGGTGTCAAAGTACTAAAGAAACAGGGAGAACACTTAAAGTTGAATCGTCCTATTTGGAAAGCGGGTTAGCGCAAAAAGAAAAACTAGAAAGAGGAAACGCCAAAAAAGATAAAGTTGCCAGCCCCCGCAGCGCGTTTGCGTATTTGAAACAGTTAAACTTTGATGAGAACAATAATAATAAACAAGCGCTTCAATCAGGGTTTAGTGAAACCGATACAGTCACTATCAGCTCAGATAATTTAGCGGTAAAAGATTTTTTACACTATGTTTTTGGGGAACTGCTTGGGGTCAGTTACATTGTGGGTGAGCTCAATAGTGCCGAAACTCAAAAACTAACACTGAATCTTCAAAAACCAATATCAAAGCGGAAGCTTTTTGTACTTAGTGAACAGTTACTCAATCAAAAAGGGCTTATTATTAGAGAAAGTGATGGTATTTATTATATCCATCAGTCTACGGATGGCGGCAAGTCAGATATTGCATTTGGATATGGAAATAGCCCAGCATCAATACCTAATACTGCGAAAGATATTATCCAATACGTGCCTTATCAATACGGCAGCCAAGTAGGCATTATTGGCACAATCAATAACCTATTTAATGTCACGGCTAATCCTATTTCACAAAAAAATGCTATGTCAATTAAAGGAAAGAGAGTTGAGTTATTAAAGGTACTTGATTTTATTTCTATGTTAGATAGACCGAGTCTTGCGACCAAGCAAGTTGCTTTGTATAGCCCTATTTACCGGAGCATTGCTGAGTTAAATGAAGAGCTAGAGAGCTTGTTAAAAGAAGATGGTATTTCATATTCAAGTAAAGGGGCTGCGGGAAAAGCGGTATCTAGTGTGCTTTTAGAACGAAGTGGAAAAATGGTACTGTTTGCCACGAATAAGAATGCTTTAGATAGAGTGGAATATTGGCTAGAGCGGTTAGATAAACCGCATAAGGGCAGTGATAAAAAATATCACATTTATCAACCCTCATTTGCAAGAGCAACTGATTTAGGGCTGAGTCTGAGTTCACTCATTGGCGGAAGGGTTACAGGCGCTGATAGAGTTAGTAATAGCACGTCGGCTGAACGAGAAAACTCAGCTACAACTCCAAGCAATACTGGTAATGGTAGTTTAACAGCAGCAAATGCTGATATTCGCTTGGTGGTTGACGAGCGCTCAAACAGTTTAATTATTGAAAGTGATGGAGAAAAATACAGAGAGCTACTCCCTTTGATTAAACGCCTTGATGTGATGCCTAAACAGGTTATGTTAGAGGTCGTCATTGCAGAGGTGCAACTTTCAGGTGCCTTTGAGCAAGGAATTGAATTTGCTTTAACAAATAGATTCAGCAACTCAACGCGTGGCAATGGCTTATTAAGTGGCGCTTCCGGTACTTTAAACTATATATTACGGGGTGCCGACGGCAACTTAACGTTGAATTTTTTAGAAACGAATACCAATGTTGATATTTTGTCAAGGCCTTCAATTGTGGTTCGAGATGGCGTTTCTGCAACGATGAATGCAGGTGATAGCGTTCCTACTGTAGGTAAAATTGTCACAGATCCAACGACAGGGTCGCAACAATCTATAGAATACAGAAAAACAGGTATTCAGCTAACGGTGACTCCGACCATTAATGCACAAGGTGTTGTTATTATGGAAATTACGCAAACCACTAGCAATACTGCGGATGGCTCAAGCACTGTGGATGGTGCGCCTATATTTACTGAGCGTACCATTACTACAGAAGCCGTTGCAGCCAGTGGCCAAACGGTTGTGCTGGGCGGGCTGATCAGAGAAAATAAGACGACCAATGATAACAGCGTCCCTTTTTTCTCTGATTTACCAATATTAGGTAAGTTATTTGAAGGGAAAAAACGCTCAAAAGATAAAGTTGAATTGGTTGTAATGGTAACGCCAAAAGTGATTGAAAGTGCTGAAAGTTGGGAAGATATTCGTGGGAAATTTCTTTCAGGTTTTCAGTTGTTGCAAGTGTCACAACAGTGAGCTTGACATTATAGGTTGACAGTATATATTGAGCTTATGTTTGATATGATGTTATTAATCTGGCCATTGCTTTGGATCAACAGGCTATGGTTTGAGGCACTTTGCTTGACAGAGTGGAAATGTACGCATTAGAATTGGCTTATAGATAATAAAAATGCAAAAACAATGTAATTAATACACATTATAACAAAGAACGACTTGTAGTATTCTTTGCATGCATTTAAAATCTTAATAAATTTGACTGGGTACTGTTTTAACATTTCAGTATCTAATCATAATAATCCTGAATTGAGAGTAGTCTCTTTTTAAGGTTTCATGAAACTAGGAGAATGGAAAAAATGTTTAATAAATCTCTACTTACAGTAGCTTTAGCTGCTGCTGCGTTCGGTGCGTCAGCATCAACAATCGAAGCTGTAAATGTAACATCTGCAGAAGTTACAGGCGCTGCTGCTGCTGCGTTTGCAGTAACAACTCGTTATGACGCTGCTGGTAAAGCAACTGCGGCTACAGTATCTAGCGAAGGTTTAGCACTTGCGAGCAATGCAATTACGTTGGAAGCTGTTACAGCAGGCGCAACAGACAGTAACCTAGCCGTTCTTTTTGCACCAGGTGCAAAATACCCAAATGGTTCAGCGGTTACTTTTGAAATTTCAGGTGCTGAGTTCTTAACTACTGGCACTAACCCATCTTTAGATGTTGCAGCAGACACTTCTGCGAATACACCTGCTCTAAGAGATACTGCACAGGGTCAAGACATGCAGTTTCTTAGCCGTGCAGCTACAAAGTTAGTATTCCAAGTAAATGATGATGCTGATGAACATGATCAAAAGTTCCTATTGAACGCTGCTCTTACTAAAATTACTGGTGATGTAACGATTACAGCTTTCGCATCAACGCCTGTAGTTTCTGAGATTGATAAGTCTTCATTCAAAATTTCGACAAATAAATCTGAGCTTGCAGCTAAAGCAACAGCTGCAACAGGTGTGATTGACGTATCTAAAGATCGCTTATCTTTTGTTGATACAGTTGCTGCAACAGGTGCTTCAGCTAAAGCTGACTTCTCTGTTACTGTAACTAAAACAGCTGCTAATATCTTACCAGTTTCAGATAAAGCAGTAGAAATGACGTTAGTAAATGACCTTTCTGTATTTGATACAGATGCTGATGGCCTGTTTGACGACGGCGTAACTATCGCATCTAAAGATGCTAACGTTACTCTAACGTATGACAAAACTAAAAAGACTACTGTGCTTTCTAGAACTAACGCTGCATCATTCGCAAATGCGTATGGTCTAGACTTCACTGTACCAGCAGCTAATAAGCTTGTACTAGCGCCAACTACTTGGACTGGTAACCTAAAAGCAACTTATACAAATGGTACTAAAGATGGCGTATTCAATAGCACAGTTTCTTTTGGTTCATGGACACTAAACGGTTCAGTTGTTGACGTACCTTATATGCCATTTGGTGACAACACTGCTGCAATTCTTCGTCTAACGAATGAGTCAAGCAAAACTGGCGACCTAACAGTACGTTACATGCTTGAAGCAGATTCTGCAGGTAACAATGCAGTTACAGCTTGGAAATCAGTAGGCGTAGTAGCTAGCATTGGCCCTGGCGTAACTAACATTTCTGATGTTGTTATGAATGCAATTAAAGCAGATGCAGGCGTTACAAAAGGTAAAGTAGCAATTGAGTTGACTACTAACGTACCTACAGCTGACGTTAGCGTTACAGCTATCTTCAAAGTAATTAGTGAGCAAGACCGTGGTGTTGTTGCTACTAAGTAATTTGAATTAGTTTTGAAAAAGCGAGCTTCGGCTCGCTTTTTTTATGTATTTAGTTCTAAATAAAAGTATCAAAATATGATTTCCACAAAAGATAATTGTTTATTTGTGCATATTCCTAAAGTTGCGGGTCAGAGCATTGAGTTATTTTTTGTTGAGCGCATGGGTTTAACCTGGCAGCAAAGAAGTGATTTGTTACTCAGGCCAAATGAAGACCGACTTATGGGCCCTCCTCGTTTAGCGCACCTGTATGCTCAAGAATATGTTAAATACGGATATTTGAGCTCTGAGCAATTTTCACAATATTTTAAATTTAGTTTTGTCCGTAACCCTTGGGCTAGGTTAGTGTCGGAGTATACTTACCGCAAAGCGCTTGGCCATGAGCAATACCAACGTAGTTTCAAATCATTTTTACTTGATGCGTTTCCAGAACCAAAGGACGATGATTTTATCCGCGGAGTAGATCATTACCGTCATATAGTACCTCAAACGAATTTTCTTTATGATCACGATGGTAATTGCTTGGTTGATTTTATTGGTCAATTTGAGTCGCTACAGCAAGACTTTTCAAAAGTATGCAAGTACCTGGGCATTAATAATTCCACACTTCCTCATAAAAATAGTACTGCGGATCTGGGCTCTAAAAATTTACTTGAAAAGCTATATCAAAAATTTGTAAAGTTGCCAAAAAAACCACAATTACACTACAGTGCATATTATTGTGATGAAACAATCGATTTTGTCAGCAAGTATTATGCTCAGGATATCAAGCGTTTTAATTATACATTTGAGACTCAATGAATAATCGGAATGCCAATCTATATCGCGCAGTAGCTGTATTTTTAGTCAAAGTGGGATTTGTTTCGGCAGGCTTTATATTAATGGTTTTCGTTACGCGACATTATGATAGTGAGAGTGTTGGTGAGTATTTTTGGTTTTTATCAACGGCTACCATACTTTCCTCTTTATTTCGACTAGGGCAAGAGAATGAACTTATAAAACGTGTCGCACAAAGCTGCGGTAGCCAAGATACAGCCATTTTTACAACTAAAGTTTTGATGCTGTTAGGTGTATTATCAGTGATTTTTTTGTGTGTATCATTACCCATATATCTGTTGGCATTTGACGATATTTTTGGATTTTTTGTAATATTTATTGTTGCTAGTACATCAGCTGGTATCGGTATTCTTTGCAGTACTTTACAAGCTAAAGGGTATACTGTCATCCAGCAATGTTTGTTAAACATACCTCGAACACTTACATTGATCTTTGCGCTTTTTGGCGTCACTTTGTTAGAGGTAGAGCTTTCATTAACACAGATGTTGGTCCCAGCATTTTTACTTGGGCTTGGGCTTTCTTTTGTTGTTTACCGACTTCATGGCCTCTCTTTTTCTCGCACGGGCATTGGTCTGCTCACGAATAAAAAACAAACGTTGAATTATTTAGCCATTGGTTTCTCAGTGGTGGTTATTTCTGAATTTGCAATTGTATTATTAGGCTTGTTAAGTGATACAAATGAAGTCGCACTTTTTGGTGTTGCGAGCCGATTATCATATTTGGTAGTTTTTATTTTACTTGCATTTAATTCAGTGATAGCGCCTCAATTTGCACAGCTTTATAAAAATAATCAGCTCAATGAACTGATTGCTCGTTATCAAAAAGCAAGAAGGCAAAGCTTGCTGATTGCACTTGTTTTAGCAATTGTTTTTTTCAGTGCAAGTAATCCGTTTTTATCCTTTTTTGGAGCGCATTATCAGCAAGCGAATGTTATTCTCGCAGTGCTACTTTTGACTCAAGTTGTTAAAGTGGCGGTAGGTTCTGCGGGGCAATTATTGATGATGTCAGGTCATGTGTTTTTACAACGGCAATGTATTTTGAGCGGAGTATTCATATTGGTGACGTGTTGTTGTTTTTTAATTCCGCATTATGGTGCTTTGGGGGCAGCTATTGCTGTGTTCAGCTCGGCCAGTGTAAATAATTTACTGGCACTTTATTTTGTAAATAAGTACCTGTCTATTCCCTTTAGCTTGGCTAAATCTAAGTAATTTTGTAATATAAACCCAGACTAAACTTCATAATTGACGCCAAATTGAAAATAGCTATTTTTATTGATGTATTCCCGATTGCGTCACAAACCTTTGTATTGAATCAAATCACCTCACTAATTGATTTAGGAATTGATGTCGAGGTTTTGGCTCTGTATGCAGGTGATCAGAGCATACTAAAGCGGCCTGAATTAGCGCCTTATAGACTCTCAGCTAAATGTCGTTATCTTTTAAGTAATAAATCTTCGAAAATACAGCTGTTGGTTCATCGGCTATATCAAGTTGGTAAAGGGCTACTTAATGCTCAAGTTCGCAGCCGAGTTTTAGCAGGGCTCAGCCCTCGGTTTTATGAACAAGCAACAAACTTAATGTTAAGTACTATTGCTGCAGGTCATAGGCAACCATTGACATACGATTGGGTGATAGCCCATTTTGGCTCTTCTGGAGTTGTTGTTAATCACCTCCGGCAAATAGGTGTTTTACAAGGTGATATTGCCACAGTTTTTCATGGTCATGATATTACGGCAGAATTGAGTGTTAAAAATACCCAAGCACATTATGCTAATTTATTCAGTCAAACTGAGCTTGTCTTACCAATTAGTAACTTATGGAAAGAGCAACTGTTAACACTTGGTGCAAGTGAGCATAAAGTTCGAGTGCAACGCATGGGGGTCGATTTGTCATTATTTAGTGCCCCAATGCAACGCAAGGGTGAAGTGGGTATATTGAATATATTTACGGTAGCACGCTTTTCAGAGAAAAAAGGCTTAAGTTTTGCGCTCAATGCCTTAGCCAAATTGCCCAGCCATATTGAATTTCAGTATCATCTTGCTGGGTATGGAGAGCTAGAGGGAAGCTTAAAGCAACTCGTTCAGCAGTTAGGTATAGCAAGCAGAGTTAAATTTTTAGGGCCACTACCGCCTGAACAAGTTGCGGAGAAAATGCAATGGGCTGATATATTTTTACAACCTAGTATTACCGCATCTAATGGCGATAAAGAGGGAGTGCCGGTGAGTATTATGGAAGCGATGGCGTCAAACGTTGCTGTAGTGAGTACGTTCCATAGTGGGATCCCTGAGTTGATAGAACATCAGCGACATGGTTTATTGGCTCCAGAAAAAGATACTCAGGCATTGGCACACCATATTGAGTTCTTAGCAAATAACCCTAAGCGACGAGCTGAAATCACGAAGGCTGCAAAAATACAAATTGAACAACTTGGTGACGTAAAACGGTTGAATAAAGACTTGGTTCACTTTTTAGTGCATTACCGCAATATGGGAGTGAAGAAATGAATAACAACACCGCGCCGTTGATCGAGTCATTTACTGCTCCTGACTTTGTTATTGCAGGCGCAATGAAATGTGGAACTACAACCTTGCATCAGATGCTAGCTCAACACCCAGGCATTTTTATGGCGAATGACGAGCTTTTTTACTTTGATATGGATGATATAGCACAGCATCCAGACTTTTTGTTTAAGGAACATGAAAGACTATTAACCCATGATCAGGCTCGAGACCCAAAACATTATCAGTCGTGGTATGAATCGCGTTTTAAAGAGGCCAGTGAAGGTCAGCTGAGAGGTGAAGACTCTACAACTTATATGTGCTCTGAACTGGCTGTAGCTCGACTAGCAAAGCTTAAACCGGAGATGAAGCTCGTAATTATGCTGCGTCAGCCTAGTAAACGAGTATATTCACATTATTGGCATATGGTCAGAGCAGGGCGAGCGATTTATAGTTTTGAAGATACACTGCGCTTTCAACCAAGCCTATTATTGCAACGCAGTGATTACTGTAATCAATTAAAAATAATATATCGATATTTTGCACATGAGCAAGTTAAAGTTATTTTATTTGAAGATTTAGTCAAAAATGCAGACTCGGTGATCCGTGATGTATGTGTGTTTTTAGGTGTTTCCGAAGATAAACTACCAAGCGACGTAAGCACTATTCATGCGAATAAAGGGCAAGTTCCGATGTTTTTTCGGCTTCATCTATTAAAATGTCGATTATTTAGAGAAGGTAGTAGTAAAGCTTATCAAACACATTTTACCGATGCGAAGATAAAAAATAGTAGGCCATGGTATGAAAAGATTTATCGAAAGCTAAACCCTATGATAAATAAAAAAGCGCCCCAAATTAGACCCGATCACAAAGAACTCTTAGATAGTTATTTTTCGAAAACGATGATCGATATTAATGAATTGACTGGGCAGCGTGTTTTTGAAACATGGTTTAGTAAGGAAGATTAAATGTTACGTCGAATTAGAGTATATAAGGCACTTTATAAAAAGTACCATGATCCAAATAGTGTGTTTATTTATCAAATGGGAAAAGTGGGCTCCACTGCACTAGAGCAATCAATTGATAATGCGATTCATATTCACAACTTTTATAGTAGGACTCACCCATGCTCGCTAAGATTGAAGGGGCTTGCGGGTTTTGGTTGGCGTTATTACTGTAAACGCTTAGAGCAAGAGTTGGAGCTGTTAATTAAACGCTTAGCTTTTCGTGCGCGGGCGCATACCAAGATTATTACTTTGGTTCGGCCTGCTCAAGAACGTAATGTATCGATGTTTTTTCATGATTTAGATTGTTATTTGTATGCGTTGTATAGCAATTGCGATAGAACATCGACGCCGCCATTAGCAACTAGAACTCAAGATCCTGCTGTATTAATTAAAGCATTTGAAACTCATTATGACCACAGTTACCCTTTAACTTGGTTTGACTATGAATTTAAAAAAATGACAGGGATTGATATTTATGCTGAAAATTTTGATAAAGAACGTGGCGTGATGTATAGAAAAAATAATAAATATGATGTGATGTGTATAGATATAAAGCAGTTACGCGATTGTGAAAAACCGTTATCCACTTTCTTAAACCAAACTGTAGTGTTGGACGGTGCAAATCAAGCTGACCACAAATGGTATGGAGTATTATATAGGCAGTTTAAGAAGGAGTATGTTCCAGCTACTCAGCTTGTTAAATTACTAAGCAATAGCAAATACACTGCGCATTTCTTTAAATAAGTAGCATCAATGAAAAACCATATTATTTTAGTGAGTAATGCATATTATCCAAATATAGGGGGGATAGAGAACTCACTCTACCACTTAGCTAAGTCTTATCAAAAAGATGGTTATCATGTTGACATTCTTGTTGGTGATATAAATTTAGTTAATGATAGGAGCCTTCCCTCATTTGAAGCTCTTGATGGTATTAATGTACATAGATTTGGGGTAAGGCAGTGGTGGTGCAGGTTCCCTATTTTGCGAAGTTTTGCACGTTACATTGATATGAGAAAGAAGCTTAAAACCTTGATTCATTGTGATACGTTAGGAATAGTTAGTCGTTATCATGATACTACTGTGATAGCCAAAATTTTTTGTAAACTACCGGTAGTCTATTTAGTACCTGGTGTTGTACAAGAACAAGATAAGCCAATCAATACATCGATTGAACTGGGATATTTTTCGTATATAAAAAAGGTTGGCCGTTTATATGTACATAGTATGGTTCAACAACTTGCGTTTCGCATGGCTAATCAATTAGTTGTATTTAGTGAGAATATGAAAAAGCAGGTTGAACATAGTTTAAAGTGGTCCCCCCCCCAAATAACAATTACCAAACCAGGGGTTGACTGTCGGCGCTTTCAGCCTTTAGAGGTTATACAAAAGCACAATTTAAAATCAGAACTGGGCCTACCTTTAACGGGGACGTTGTTGTTAGGTGTCGGCCGATTAGTTAAAGCGAAAGGGTTTAATCTGTTAATTGAAGCTTTGTTACATTCTGATAGCTGTTACGCAATTATTATAGGGGACGGCCCGGAAAAAAACGCACTGACAGAGTTGGCTAAAGAGCTTCATGTGGAAGCTAGAGTGATGTTTATCGGAGCTACTAGTGAGCCGAGCATTTATTATCAAGCAGCTGATATATTTATGATGACCTCTACGTATGAGCCATTAGGGCAAATTGTATTAGAAGCATTAGCATCCGGTTTACCTATTGTTGCATTTTCAAATAAAGCAGCGCCACAAACTGCAACATCAGAATTAATAACGAATAGAGAGTGTTTGTTTGTTGATATGATCTGTGCAGCTGAGCTTGGCAATGCAATTGGTCGATTGGTAAGCAACCCAGTCTTAATTGACCAGTTAAGCGTAGCAGGGCGCAACCTGGCATTAGATATGTATGATTGGAGGAGTTTGGCCATGACACTCAAAGTCCAATTGCAAAGTCATCAATAACCAGTAAGGTTGTTTGTTTTGTGAACTCGTGGTGTTTTTTGTGTTAACTTAAAGTGGAGAGGAGGCTATATTTGGTAGAGCATTCAAAAATAATAATTTTCAGTGGTTTCTGTTGCTACTAACAGGTAAAATGCTGACCGCTTATTTTTGAGCTTAGATTTGTTTTGACTAAACTGGTTTAGTTCAATTTTGTTGCTGTTCCTAGTTTAATATAGTTATGTATTTAAAAGGCTCATAGATGCATGTGATTTTACAAAAAGTAAAAAACTCTCCCGATATTTTCGAACAATTTAGTAAATTAAGATGTCAAACTGAGTGTCATAATACAGAGGTTATTACTTTTGTTAACCCGTTTTCGTATTTACAACTGAGGGAAGAATTACAAACAGTTGAACAGGTTGATGCAATTTATAGTGACGCAATTTCCTCAGCGAAGCTCTTTTCACGCTTTTTCAATAAAGAAGTCCCACGATTAAGCTTTGATCTAGGATCATTTGCGCGGCACTTTCTTGAAGAAGCTAATAAGCATGGCTTCCCTCTATATATTATCGGGGCTAAACCTGAGGAAATAGAGAAAACAGTCCATATTTTCCAAGAAAATTACCCTGGGATCAATATTGTTGGTTACAGAGATGGCTATTTTTCGAATGATAATGAGGTGGTTGATAGCATTTTAAGGTCAGGTGCCGAGTTTGTTATTTGTGGTTTAGGGAGCCCTAGACAAGATCAATTTTCCGTTTTATTAAAAGAAAAAGCGAAAGGTCAAATTAAGCAAATTTATACGTGTGGCGGGTTTTTACATCAAAGTAGTGAAAAGGTTCAGTATTACCCAACCTTTATTAATAAATATAACTTAAGGTGGTTATATCGAATTTTTGATAATGGATACGTATTGAAGCGTTTACTTAAAGATTACCCGATTTTTTTCTTCTTGATTTTCAAGGATTTAAAGGTTTTCAAAGAACATGAGTTCAGACGGTGATTGCAATAACTAGCGCCTGGCTGGCTCGTCTACGTAGTAATAGGTATGTGTACTCAATTGTGATGCTGGTTAGTGGTACGGGGTTAGGGCATTTACTAACCTTTTTATCATTGCCAATTTTAACAAGGCATTTCTCGCCTAATGATTTTGAGGTACTAGGTGTTTTTGTTGCAATTGTCGCTTTGCTGAGTAGTGCTGCGTGCTGCCGTTTTGAAATAGCGATTCCTTTGCCAAAAAGAGATAAAAATGCGTTAACTTTATTTCTCCTATCTTTAATATGTACGACAATTATCTCTTTATTAAGTTTGATATTGATTCTAATTTTTGAGAGTAAAATCCTTGAAGCGTCCT
The DNA here is from genome assembly GCF_018100875.1 of Pseudoalteromonas sp. MMG012. Taxonomy (NCBI): domain Bacteria; kingdom Pseudomonadati; phylum Pseudomonadota; class Gammaproteobacteria; order Alteromonadales; family Pseudoalteromonadaceae; genus Pseudoalteromonas; species Pseudoalteromonas sp. MMG012. The sequence goes on along the minus strand of NZ_JAGJEF010000006.1, from coordinate 100,509 downwards.
CTGTACCTGTGTTTATTTTATACCTTGTTCCTATCGGCGTGTTTTGTGCAGCGACATTTAATGCCTTACAATTTTGGGCAACTCGAGAAAAAGCATTTGATTTAGTCGCGAAAACGCGTGTATCTCAAGCAGTTGCGGGCAATGGAACTCAATTATTAGCCGCTTTTTTAAGTATCCCTTCCGGATTGGTTTTTGGGCAGCTGCTTAATTATGTATCAGGTATTTTCTCTACCTCTAAGTATTTATTAACTCACCATGGGCAGGTGTTAAAAACTATTAAGAAGAAACACCTGTACTTTATTGCTCGACGCTATCGTCAATACCCACAATTGTCTACATTTGAAGTTTTGGCAAATAATGGTGGCATCCAATTACCGATCGTTTTGATTGCATACTTTGTGGTTGGGCCTGAAGCAGGGTATTTGTTCTTGGCTTTGAAAATACTTCAAGTTCCTATGGCGTTGATAGGAGGCTCAATAGCACAAGTTTTTTACGCAGAAGTAGCTAAAGCCTCCAAAGATCAAGTTGCAATGATTACTGAAAAGAATCTTTTGTCATTACTGAAGCTAGGTGTAGGGCCTCTCATTTTCATAGGATGTACAGCCGAGGTTTTTTCTGGTTACATTTTTGGAGATGGTTGGCGTAGGACGGGAGAGATAATGATGATACTCACCCCTTGGTTTGCATTACAATTTCTTGCCTCACCAATCTCAATGATCATGCATGTAAACAATGCTCAGAAACAAATGTTGTGCCTAACCCTGTTTGGGTTTGCTATCCGAATTGGAAGCCTCATTTTTGCGTACTTTGTATTTTCTGATCACTATACTGAATTTTTAGGCTTAGCGTGTGCGGTTTTTTATCTTATATGCTTAATTACATTTAGCTATAAATCAAATGTGAGCTATTACCGATTACTAGGTCAAGCGGCTATACCAATAGGTATCGTATTTTTGTGGGCCATTTTGGCTGTGGCTGTTCGAGGAGTGTTTTTGTAAAAATGAAAATGTTGATAGCGAAATATATACTTTTGCCATTCCTTAAGTTGTTTTTTGATAAAAAATATCTAAAAGGTCGTTGGTTTGACAATAATATACAAGGGTATCGTTTTGCCTTTAGAGCTTTGATTGCTAGAAATATTTTAAGGTTAAGTCACCCTTTACGGTGCCCTGTGAGTTTGCATTGCAACATATCAAATATGGAGAATATTACCTTCGACCCAGAGGACATAAATAATTTTAACTCGTCAGGCACCTACTTTCAAAATTTCAATGGGCACATTACTTTGGGGAAAGGTACTTATATCGCTCCTAATGTTGGTATAATCACCTCAAATCATGATCTAAAAGATTTATCGGTTCATTTACCGGGTGAAAATGTTGTTTTGGGTGAAAGTTGTTGGGTTGGAATGAATAGCGTTATTTTACCTGGAGTCACACTCGGTGCAAATACTGTAGTTGCGGCCGGAAGTGTCGTGACAAAGAGTTTTCCTGATGGTGGGGTTATTATAGGTGGTTCCCCTGCAAAAGTTATTAAACAGTTACCGCACTAAATACGACTCTCAGAAATGAAAGTGTATATTTTAACCATTTTAATTGATTTGTTATTGGAGATTGTTGTTTCGTGAAAGTGGCTTACTTACTTATTTTGAAAGGTGCAAAGTATCGAAGTGTATTTGATAAAGTGATTGCGCAAGTTGATAAGTGGAACGTGATAGGTGCAGATACTCGACTTTTTTTAGTGACGGATCAGCAGTATGATTTTCATCGCTCAGTAACTACGATTATTGAAGGCAGCAAGTTACAAGAAATAACAAAGCTTAACAAAGCAATAGATGAGTTTTCACCAGATATTGTTTATCATCGATTATGGGTTTTATCGCCTTTTCTAATCGGGCTGCTAAATAAATACAAGCTTGTTTCAGAAATAAATACAGACATAGATGAAGAGTTACTGATAGATAAATATAGCTCTAAAAAAGGCTTTATAACATACCTCTATAATGCAATAACTCGCCGTTATTATTACAAACGTATACATGGTTCTGTGGCTGTAACAAAAGAATTAGTCAATTATCGAGGTTTAGAAAACTGTCTTGTTCTACCTAATTCAATCGATGTTGAGTCTTTTGCATATCGAAAAAGAGAAATGGAACGGCAAATACCGAGCATATTATTTATTGGGACTCCAGGACTTAACTGGCATGGGGTTGATTTATTGGTTAAGTTTGCTAAATATGCAAAAAACCGAATACATTTTCATGTTGTTGGTTTTAATGATACGAGTACCACTGAGTCTTTATCAAATATTACATTTCATGGTTATCTCCCCATGGAAAAGTACTCAGAAATTGCTCGTCAATGCTCTATTGGCTTAGGCACTCTGGCTTTACATCGTAAAAATATGATGGAGGCGTGCCCTTTAAAGGTGAGAGAGTATTTATCAGCTGGATTACCAAGTGTATTACCCTACAAAGACACTGCATTTTTGGATGAACGGCCAGATTGGATATTGAATGTTAGTAGCAGTGAAGATGGGTTGAGTAAAGAAGCAATGGAAAAAGTGATTGAATTTGCTCAAGAGTATAAAGATTATATTATTCCCAAAGAAGACGTTCTAAAATATATTGATAGTAATGCTTTAGAGCAAAAACGAGTCGACTTTTTTAGCTGTATAGCAAAGTGAAAGATATCAAAATGAGTGAATTCAGAGACAGACTAGTTTCCATATTAATACCGGCTTATAATTGCGAGAATACAATTGAAGAGGCATTTAATTCAGCCTATAACCAAACATATCAAAACCTTGAAATTATTGTTCTTGATGATGCGAGTTCGGATGGAACAAATGAAAAACTGATGCAGCTAGCAAAGAATAAAAGCAATGTGTGTATCTATAAAAATGAAAAGAACTTAGGATATCTGAGAACGTTTAATAAGTTGTTTTCATATGCAAAAGGCGATTATATCACTTTTCTTGATTCGGATGATTGGATATCACTAGATAAAATAGAAAAGCAAGTTGAATTTTTAGATAATCAGCATGAATATGGCTTCTGTGGTACGGGTTTTAATCGTACAAATAGTAGAGGAAAAGTGTATCAGAGTGTCGTGCTGCCCCAAGATGACGCAGAAATTAAAGAGCAACTTCGCACGCAAAGTGAAGTGTGTTTTTGTGGTTCATCAGTAATGGTTAGGCGCGAGGTGATTGAAAGTACAGGTGTATATCGTGAGTATTTTAGCGGCTGTCCAGCAGAAGATTATGATTGGATAAGGCGGATGTCGAACAAATACAAAAGTTACAATTTACCAGAGCCATTATATAATTACCGCTTTGCTGTTGGGTCTTTAACAAGAAATGTATCTTATGACGTAAAAGCTCAATCTGCATCTGAAATTGCGTGGTTTTTTGATAAACAACGAGAAAAATATGATGGTGATGATGCATTAAGTCGTTATGAGTTGTTACCTGAATTAGAGCTATTCTTATCAGGGAAGCAGCGGGAACTTGATAGTAACCCCACTAAGCTATTGTTTAGAAAAGTGGTAAATGAAGCTGTTGGTGGGGAATATAAACCCATTTGGTCAACGTGCCAAGAAATATCAAAAATTAGCGTAGTAAAAGCGTTCGCAGCTTTAGTCGTTGCTTGTGGAATATTGATTATTCCAAATGACTTTTTACTGATTGTAAAGTCGAAGTTCAAGCGGTAGCCATTTGATGAATGTTGTTTGAAAAAACAGGTAATAGCACGTTTGGTTTAGAGTAATTACGGCCTTTAGGCTGCAACAATGACATCACTGCGAGAATGAATAGTATAGACATTAATGTGAATGTCAGTGCTCAGTATTAATGAAAGAGAGTAATGAATGTTTAACCCTTTGAAGAACATTAAAATTGGTGTGATAGGTTTAGGATACGTCGGTTTGCCGTTGGCTGTTGAGTTTGGTCAGAAGATTGATGTTATAGGCTTTGATATCAATACGGGGCGTGTTGATGAGTTACGCTCTGGAATTGACGCAACACTAGAAGTGACTACGGAGCAGCTTGCACAGGCAGACAAGTTGAAGTTTACAAGTGATAGTGCTGAATTAGCAGACTGTAATGTATATATCGTAACTGTTCCAACTCCTATCGATGATAATCATGTGCCAGATTTGACACCTTTGCGAAAGGCATCACAGTTACTAGGCAAGTATGTTGCGAAAAATGACATTGTGATTTATGAATCTACGGTATACCCAGGTGCAACGGAAGAAGTATGTATTCCGATCATTGAAAAAGTGTCGGGTCTTAAGTTTAATCAAGACTTTTATGCTGGCTATTCACCTGAGCGAATTAATCCGGGTGACAAGGTAAACAGACTAACGAAGATTGTAAAAATAACCTCGGGTTCGACTCCTGAAGTGGCGCAATTTGTTGATGACTTATATGGCTCAATTGTGGAAGTGGGTACACATAAAGCGTCATCAATTCGTGTTGCAGAAGCGGCAAAAGTGATTGAAAACACTCAACGAGATTTAAATATTGCAGTTATTAATGAGTTTGCCAAAATCTTCAATCGCTTAGATATTGATACTGAAGAAGTACTTAACGCAGCTGGCACTAAATGGAACTTTTTAAAGTTTAAGCCAGGCTTAGTGGGCGGTCACTGTATTAGTGTTGACCCATATTATTTAACCTATAAAGCTGAAGAGGTGGGCTACCGCCCTGAAGTGATATTAGCAGGCCGACGTATCAACGACGGCATGGGGGAATATGTAGCCACCCAGTTGGTTAAAAAGCTATCAAGCAAAAAAATACACATTGATGAAGCAAAAGTGTTGGTTTTAGGTTTTACCTTTAAAGGTGATTGCCCTGATGTTCGAAATACAAAAATTATTGATATTGTCAAAGAGCTTGCTGATTTTAATATGTCGGTTGATGTGTACGATAGCTGGGCAAGCCCAGAAGAAGTTAAACATGAATATGGCATAGAGTTAATAAACACCATAGAACAAGGTCAATATGATGGTATTGTGTTGGCTGTTGATCATCATGAATTTAAAGAATGGGGGGTTGATAAAATCCGCTCTTATGGAAAAGCACAGCACATTTTATATGATGTAAAGCATGTATTAGACCCAAACCAAGCTGACATTAGACTATAAAACTGAATTGGATTAAAAAATGAAAAACTTTGCACTGATCGGCGCAGCAGGATATATTGCACCACGTCATATGAAAGCCATTAAAGAAACGGGTAACTTGCTTTCTGTAGGGTACGATATAAATGACTCAGTAGGGATCATTGACAGCATTTCACCACAAAGCGAGTTCTTTACCCAATTTGAACGTTTTTATGATCATGCCTATAAACTTAAGCGCAATGAACACACCAAGCTTGATTACGTCTCAGTGTGTTCACCGAACTATTTGCACCACTCACACATCACTGCTGGGTTGCGTTTAGGGTGTGATGTTATTTGCGAAAAACCGCTGGTGCCTACTATTGCTGAGTTAGAAGACCTAATACTCGTTGAGCAAGAAACGGGTAAAAAAGTATTTAACATTCTGCAGTTACGCCACCATCAAGCCATATTAGACTTAAAATCGAAAGTTGAGTCTGCTAATTCAGATGACAAACATGAAGTTGAGCTAACTTATATTACCTCGCGTGGTAATTGGTATATGGAAAGCTGGAAGGGCGACCCACGTAAGTCGTTTGGCGTTGCTACCAACATTGGTGTACATTTTTTTGATATGTTGCACTTCATTTTTGGCAAGCTACAGCGCAATGATCTGCACTTTATGAACAATGATAAAGCGGCGGGTTATTTAGAATATGAAAATGCCCGTGTTAAGTGGTTTTTATCAATAGATGCTAATGACTTGCCTGAAAGTGTGCAAGGTAAGCAGCCAACATATCGCTCCATTACGTGTGATGGGGAAGAGCTTGAGTTTTCAAAAGGCTTTACCGACTTACATACCATTAGTTATCAAGAGATCCTCGCTGGCAGAGGGTATGGGTTAGAAGATGCACGTCATTGTATTGAAACCGTTAATGCAATACGTAATGGTAAAACCCATATTGAAAACGAGAATGAAGTCCACCGTTTTGTAAAAGGCGCTTAATGATGAGCTACCAAAAGCATGACAGTGCCATTATAGATGATGGCGCGGTGATTGGTGAAAATACCCGAGTTTGGCACTTTGCGCATGTTTGCGGTGGCGCTCAAATTGGCGAAGGTTGCTCGTTAGGCCAAAATGTGTTTGTGGGCAACAAAGTGACGGTAGGCGATAACGTTAAGATACAAAATAATGTCTCGGTTTACGATAACGTGCACCTTGAAAGTGATGTGTTTTGCGGACCAAGTATGGTGTTCACCAACGTTTATAATCCGCGCTCTTTTATTGAAAGAAAAACAGAGTACAAAGACACCTTAGTAAAAAAAGGGGCGACGCTTGGAGCCAACTGTACCATTGTATGTGGTGTAACCATTGGTGAATATGCTTTAGTGGGCGCTGGGGCGGTGATCAACAAAGATGTGAAAGCGTTTGCATTGATGGTTGGGGTGCCTGCAAGGCAAATAGGGTGGATCAGTAAATATGGCGAGCAGTTAGATATACCACTCACTGGTAATGCGACTACTTTATGCCCAAATACCAATGAACAATACCATCTTAATAATGATGTTTTAACATTAGTAAAAGCTTAAATGGAAAAAATATGCAATTTATTGACTTAGCAGCGCAGTATCAACACTTAAAAACAAAAATAGACAAGCGAATTCAAACTGTGTTGGAGCATGGTCAGTATATTATGGGGCCTGAAGTAAAAGAGCTTGAACAAAAGCTGGCAGACTTTGTTGGTGTGAAACACGCTATAACTTGTGCAAATGGTACAGATGCTTTAACGCTATCTTTAATGGCGTTAAATATTCAAGAAGGAGACGCTGTTTTTTGTCCAACTTTTACATTCTTTGCAACAGCCGAAGCGATTGCATATGAAAAGGCGACACCTATTTTTGTTGATTCAAACCCGGATACATTTAATATTTGTTCTAATGATTTAGAGCAACGAATTTTGGCTGTCCTTGATGAGGGAAAGTTAAAACCAAAAGCTATCATAGCCGTTGATTTATTTGGTTTGCCTGCTGACTATGAAAAACTTGAAGTATTATCCAAGAAGTATAATTTACATTTAATTGAGGATGCCGCTCAGGGATTTGGCGGATCGATTACGGACACCCGAGGTAATACTCGTAAAGCAGGTGCATTTGGAGACATAGCGACAACGAGTTTCTTCCCCGCAAAACCTTTGGGGTGCTATGGAGATGGGGGGGCTATTTTTACGGATAATGATGAATATGCAGAGCTTATTCGTTCATATCGAGTTCACGGTAAAGGAAAAGATAAATATGACAATGTTCGCATTGGCATGAATAGTCGGCTTGATACAATTCAAGCGGCTATATTACTTGAGAAATTGGCTGAATTCCCCGTTGAACTGGATAGCCGAAATCATGCAGCAAAGCAGTATACAGACACTTTGCAAGAACAATATAAAGTTCCCGTTGTGCCTAATGGCTATACTAGCTCGTGGGCGCAATATACTTTGCAATGTGATGATCGTGACAAAGCGATCGCAGAATACAAAGAAAAAGGCGTTCCGACAGTTATTTATTATGGAACTTGTATGCATGAACAAACTGCATTTGCGAGTTTAGGTTATAAATTAGGTGATTTTCCCATCGCAGAAAAGTTAGCTCGAAGTGTATTTAGTTTACCGATGCATGGCTATTTATAATGAGTAAATCTTGTTTCATAAGATGGGTCAGTAAAGTATAAAATGGATATTTCTGTTGTTATCCCCTTATTTAATAAAGCCGCTTTTATAGAAAGAGCAATTCACTCCGTACTAAATCAAACAGTATCAGTTAAAGAAATAATAGTTGTTGATGATGGGTCTAGTGATGGCGGAGCTGAATTAGTTAAATCTTTAACAAGCAGTAAGGTTATTCTTCACTCACAAAGCAATCAAGGAGTGTCGTGTGCGCGTAATGTTGGAGTATCCCTATGCACATCACAATATATTGCGTTTCTTGATGCTGATGATTACTGGTATGATTGCTTTGTAGAAGAGATCATGAGTCTGCAGCATGAATACCCTAGTGCAAAGTTGTTTTTTACAGGCTATGAATTCGGCTTTGAAGATACGAAAGAGCTTGCGCGTAATTCTTTTATATTAAGAAATAAAGGACTTTTAGGTGACTACTTTCAAGCTTGTTGTCATGAGGATTTACCTATTACCGCCTCATCTCTGTGTTTAGATAAAGAGGCATTACTTTCCGTAGGAGGGTTTCCAGAGTCTCTTTCTTTAGGTGAAGATCAGGTTGTCTGGGGAGCTATGGCATGCTTTTGGCCCATAGCTTACTCTGCTAGAACATGTGTTGTTTATGACTTGTCAGCTTCTAATACAACTGTGAAACAGCCGGAATTAATCGTCCCTTCTCCACATATATATGCATTTGATAAGTTGCTTGAACAAGGTTTTGTACCGCATGAAATGAAACGTAGCTTGTCATATTTAAAGCACTTAACAGTAATGAGCTGTGTAAAAAGTAATCTTATGCAGGGCCATAAAATTCAGGCATTTAAACTACTTTATAAGCATCCAATGTTATGGTGGGATAAGTATCGGATGTTTGCATACTTATTATTATTGCTTCCAAAGTCTATAAACGTTTTGATACTTAAATCAACGATTACTCGTAAATTTAGACGCGATAAATATTAGGGTGTGGTCGTTATATGGTTAGGCAACAATACCTATTACTTTTTTTAGTTCTTTCTTTGCTCAGCTTTTTATCGTTTGGGAATTACCATGTATTGCCCGTTAATATTATTTTCGAACTGCTAGTTTTATTTGCTTTTTTTTGTGTAGTAAAAAGAATGGATTTAGTTGTTTGGGGGATTTTTTCTTTATCAGCAGGTTACTTTATTGTTTCATTTCTTTTAGGCCAGATTAGAGGTGTGCATCCGTCTGATTTTCTTTTGGCATATAAAGCTTTTTTCTACTTATCAATTCTATGCTTTTTTTCATCTAAAGTGCTATTCACCAGTGATATATTGAAAAAATTTTGGTATCTAATGTTGTCTTTATTTTTTCTTAAATATGTAGTTTGGATTGCTATTGGTGCAGGTTTTAGGCCAGGCATATTTACAGAGAATAATTTTGAAGTTATGTTCTTGCTTTTTGTTGGTGTAGCGGTTTGGGGACTGAGGAACTCTCTGTCCGCCAGTGAGTGGATATTGCTTGGAGTCATCATTTTCCTGTCAGGTTCGAGGTCTGGAATAATTTGTTTTTTGGCTATGTTTGTACTGTTGACGATTAAGGAGATGAACTGGAAAGTCATTTTTCAAATATTTGTTGCAGGCCTTATAGGTATTGGCGTTATTGCTATTTTTATTAGCCGATTATCTGGAGGGAGCGCTGAAGATATTGATAGAGTGGTGTTTTTTCAAGGGTTTTTAGTTGCGATATCTGACTGGGGGTGGTGGCAATTTTTATTTGGTTCACAGGTGTTGACACCTTTACCTGATGAAGTTTGTAACCGTTTGGTGTTTTATCAAACACTCTTCAGTGCAAAGTCTCCAGATATTTGCTATTCGGTGATATTACACTCTTATATTACAAGAACTATTTTTGATCACGGTTTTTTTGGTTTTTTCTTTATATTTTTTGTGATCAACGGTTTAATGAAATTAAGTCAAGTGACGCTAAAAGCTAGGCTCACAGTAATTGTAATCTTGTTTCTGAACGGCGCATCGGTGAGCTCTGTAAATAGTGTATATGCTGTAATGGGGATAATTTTAATTTTGACAGCATTGTACCCGCATAGGTATGAATATGAAAAAAAGAAATTAAATTTGCGAAGAGAAGTGAGTAATGAACATGGGTAGCTGCGTTTTATTCGGGGAGTTTATAGGGCTACAAATGTTATGGTAAAGGTGGCAGTTGTTGGTACGGGCTACGTAGGTTTATCAAATGCATTACTCTTATCGCAAAATAATGCAGTTGTTGCTTACGATATTGATAATGTGAAAATAGATCAATTAAATAAACGAATTTCGCCTATTGCTGATCCGAAAGTTTGCGAGTTTTTAGAGAACAAATTATTGAATTTTAAGGTGACTAAAGATAAGAGGGAAGCTTATGAAGATTGTGCTTTTATAGTCATTGCGACGCCTACAGACTATGATCACAAAAAAAATAATTTTAATACGACTTCTGTAGAAGCGGTATTACATGACATTCAAAATATATCCCCTAATAGTGTCGTAATTATTAAATCGACAGTGCCAGTTGGGTATACAGTTAATATACGAACTTATTTCCCTAAATTAACTATTTATTTTTCACCAGAATTCCTAAGAGAGGGGCGGGCGTTATACGATAGTTTATACCCGTCACGTATCGTGGTTGGTGGTACAACGGAAAAAGCAAAACAGTTTGCAAGTTTATTAGAGCAAGGTGCTAAAAAGGAAAGCATTCAAATACAGTTGACGGGGTCAACAGAAGCTGAAGCAATTAAGTTATTTTCAAATACTTACTTAGCAATGCGTGTTGCGTATTTTAATGAATTAGATAGTTATGCACAAACTCACAACCTTGATAGTCGGGAAATCATAGAGGGGGTAGGGTTAGATCAAAGAATAGGCAATCATTACAACAACCCTTCATTTGGCTATGGAGGGTACTGTCTGCCTAAGGATACAAAACAGTTACTAGCAAATTATCAAAATGTGCCAAATGACTTAATCAAAGCTATAGTGAATGCAAATAAGACTCGTAAAGATTTTATTGCTAGTTCAATTTTAGCAAGAAAACCAAAAGTGGTTGGTATTTACCGATTAGTCATGAAGTCGGGCTCTGATAATTTTAGATCATCTGCAATTCAAGGGATCATGAAACGCTTAAGAGCGGAGGGCGTAACGTTACTTATTTATGAGCCAACTTTTAACGGTGTGTTTTTTTTAAACTCCAAGGTTGTGAAGTGCTTAAATGAACTAAAAGCGTATAGTGATATTATAGTATCAAATAGGATGGTTGATGAGCTTATTGATGTGCAAGAAAAAGTATATACTCGGGATATATTTGGTAGTGATTGAGTTCATACCCACTGTCATTAGTCTGAAATAAGTCGTTTTATTATGCATCATGATGAAAAAATTCTACCAGTTATAATGGCGGGCGGCTCTGGTAAGCGATTGTGGCCATTATCTAGGGAAAACTATCCGAAGCAGTTTTTGTCGCTCGACAATAGCCAGAATTCAATGCTGCAACAAACTATATGCAGATTAAACGGCATTGCCCATGAACCGCCGCTAATTATATGCAATGAGGAACATCGCTTTATTGCAGCAGAACAGCTGCGTCAGTTGGATAAGAAGTTAGGAGGGATTTTTTTAGAACCTGAGGGGCGTAATACAGCACCTGCGATTGCATTAGCCGCATTTCAAGCCATAGAAAATAGTAACGATCCACTCCTTCTTATACTTGCAGCCGACCATGTTATTGGCGATATTGATGCGTTTCAGCACTCAATTCACGCTGGCATTGAGCATGCAGCATTAGGAAAACTTGTGGTTTTCGGAGTTGATGCCAATACGCCTGAAACGGGGTATGGATATATTAAAAGAGGTGCTCAATGTGGTAGTGGTTACATTGTTGAGCATTTTGTTGAAAAGCCAAGTAGAGAAGTCGCAGAGCAATACTTACTGTCAGGGGAATATTGCTGGAATAGTGGCATGTTTTTGTTTCGAGCTAGCCGTTACCTTGATGCGCTTAATGAATATAGACCGGATATATTTGAAGCATGCAAAAAGGCCACTGAAGTACAAGAGCTAGATTTGGATTTTATTCGCATCAATAAAAGCGCCTTTATGGCGTGTCCTAATGAATCTATAGACTATGCTGTTATGGAGCATACACCAGATGCCGTTATGGTACCAATGAATGCGAAATGGAATGATGTAGGCGGGTTTGAAGCGCTTTGGAAAATATCCGAAAAGGACAATAGTGGCAATGTATTTGCTGGCGATGTCTATCATGTAGACTGCGAAAACTCATTTATTCATACCGATAGTAAGCTTGTTGTGGCTGCCGGTGTTAAAGATCTAATAATTGTGTCAACAAAAGACTCGATTCTTGTTACCAATAAATCTTGCGTTCAAGAGATCGGGTCGATTGTGCAAGCATTGAAAAAAAATGCAAGAGAAGAGGTTAAATACCACCGAGAAGTATACCGGCCTTGGGGTAAATACGATTTAATCGATGTAGGTGAGCGCTTTCAAGTGAAGCGAATAACTGTAAAACCAGGTGCTAAGCTGAGCAAGCAAATGCATCATCATCGTGCGGAACATTGGATTGTTGTTTCAGGAACCGCAAAGGTAACTATTGATGGAAAAGAACGGTTTTTGACCGAAAATGAGTCGGTCTATATTCCAATTACCGCAGTCCATATTTTAGAAAACCCGGGGAAAGTAGGCTTGGAGCTAATTGAAGTCCAATCTGGAAGTTATCTAAAAGAAGATGATATTGTGCGTTTTGAAGACAAATATGGCCGTAAGTAAACTAATATATTTACTGAAGGTTTAAAATATATGTTGGTTAGTTCTGATGTTATCAAACGAAGTGAAGTTTCGTTTGGCACAAGCGGTGTAAGAGGCTTAGTTACAAGGCTATCCAAAGATGTATGTGCCGCTTTTACGGTAAACTTTATCAATGCAATGCAAGCGTCTTTTGATTTTGATGAAGTTGCGATTGCAATTGATAACCGGCCAAGTAGCGTCAAAATGGCCCAAGCTTGCGCTGCGTCATTATCACAACTGAATATTAAAGTAATATACTTTGGTGTAGTTCCCACGCCAGCATTAGCATATAGCGCTATGTGTGATCGCATTCCAGCAATAATGGTTACAGGAAGTCATATTCCTTTTGATCGTAACGGCTTGAAGTTTTATCGTCCTGATGGGGAAATCACGAAAGACGATGAAACTAGCATATTAAATGCGAGTGTTGAATTCAAATCAGTGTTCCTCCAAGATGAATTATTTATAAGTAAAGTTGCAGAAGAGCGCTACATAGAACGATATACTTCATTGTTTGATAAAAATATTTTTAAGGGATTGCGTGTTGGTGTTTATGAGCACTCAAGTGCTGGAAGGGATTTATATGCAAAAATATTTACTCAACTAGGTGCTCAGGTTATACCTCTAGGAAGAAGTGACGAATTTGTTCCAATTGATACTGAAGCTGTATCCTTAGAAGATAAACAACGAGCACTCGTATGGGTAAAAAAGTATCAACTTGATATGTTATTTTCAACGGATGGAGATGGTGATAGACCTTTAGTTGCGGATGAAAAAGGTGATTGGTTTAGAGGTGATATATTGGGGCTATTATGCGCAAAAGCTCTAGGTATTGACGTACTCGCAGTTCCTGTTAGTTGTAACAGTGCAATAGAGTTGAGCCAAGCTTTTAAACAAGTTGTTCGTACTAAAATTGGTTCACCATATGTAATAAGTGCATTTGCTTCCCATTGTTATACAAAAATAAAAGAGGGCATTAATGATAAAAGAGCTCATGAATTAACGACAGTGTATTCTATTGCTGGTTTTGAAGCCAACGGCGGGTTTTTACTCGGCTCTGATATGCTATTTAACGGCGCAAAGCTTAATGCACTGGTAACCCGTGATGCACTATTACCTGCTTTAATTGTTTTTGCTGATGTTGTGGCAAAGAAAGAGGTATTATCATCAAGTTTGAAAAAACTACCAGAGCGTTTCACTGACAGTGATCGTGTTCAGAATACTCCATCTGCTAAAAGTCAATTATTATTAGAAAAAGCAGAGCAAACTCCTAAGGCACTGTTAAAACAGTTAGGGGTTAATTCGAAGGGGAGCATAGCTATTAGTAATATTGATGGAGTAAAGATGACATTCGATGGGCTGTCAGTGCATCTTAGGCCTTCAGGTAATGCACCGGAGTTACGGTGTTATGTTGAGAGTAGCTCAAGTGAGCATGCAACTGTTTTGTTAAATACAATCATGTACAACTTAAAAATGGTATTGTCGAAGTGATGTTGTCGTTCCATGTGAATACAGTCAAGGTATGAAAGTATATGTTACTGAGTGTCCTTCTACGTTATTTTTAGTAAGAATACCCGTAAAGATTAAGCTGTGTATCATTAGGTTTTTGTAATTAATTTACGGCTTGTTACTTTACAAAGAGAAATTTAAAACTATAATGTGCGCTAAGTATTATAGGTCCTTCTGGCAGGCTATGGATTGCTGTAATTCCTCATATATTTATAACCGTAAATAGATGAGGGATATGCCCATTTAGGCAAGATTGCTCTAAATTCCATATTTCTTCCATATTATATTGTTTAAATTTACTGAATAAAAAAAGGCGTGTAAGCTAAGGTTTTTTTTTAATGTGCTGTTAACAAGTAAGTGCGTTGTACTTGCGGTCTTACTGTGCTCGTGTTCTAATTCGATAGATATCTGTCTTTAAAAAGCTATATGGAATAAAAATGGCTAAATGTTGTATTAAACTTCTTTCATCACTCGCACTCGTTTCTCTCTCCGGTTGTAATATTATTCCTGGTAGCCATTTTGAAGGGCTAAGCGGTGGGCAAGACTATAATAATGCCCAACAAGAGCTAGAACATGTCAATGTTAAAATGATTGATTCCCACCTTATACGCGCTCAAAAAGAAAACTTGCAAAAGAGTGCTTTAGCAACTCAAAAGTTACCCTCTCAAGGTGTTGATGTCACAGGTTATGAATATAAACTAGGCGTTGGCGATGTGCTTAGTGTGGGGGTGTGGGACCACCCTGAATTAACTATTCCCGCAGCAGTGCAAAGAACCGCTGAGTTTGATGGCTTTAGAGTGCAAGCCGATGGTAGCCTGAATTTTGCCTATGCATCAGATATCAAGGCGGCAGGTCAAACGGTTCATCAAGTACGTACAGAATTAGTAAGGCGCTTAAGCCGTGTAATAGAAGAACCACAAGTTGATGTAAAGGTGGTTGGTTTTAAAAGTCAGCGTACTTATGTAACGGGAGAAGTCAATAGACCAGGTGTATACCCCATTACAGAAACGCCATTGACGCTAATTGATGCAATAAGCCAGGCCGGTGGTTTAACAGAAAACGCAGACTGGAAACAAGTGAGCTTCACGCGTGGTGATGTTACCGAAAATATAGAGCTGAATGCATTCTATGCTGCGGGCGATATCTCGAAAAACCGTTTATTACAACACGGTGATATTATCCATATTTCACGTAATGACAAACAAAATGTATTTGTACTAGGTGATGTAAAGCGCGCTGGCACAGTGCAAGTCAAACGTTATGGTTTGAATTTAGCACAAGCACTCAGTGAAACTGGTGGTTTAAATGAAACTACGGCAAACGCTAGTGGTGTGTTTGTACTGCGCAAGCGTGACTTTGAGCGTGATGGTGTACTTGCTGATGTATACCAGTTAGATGCTAAAAGTATTGTCGCGCTTGTTATGGCTGAGCAGTTTGAATTGCAGCCAAGCGATATAGTGTATGTAACTAGTGCTCCACTTGCTCGTTGGAACCGTGTAATTAGCTTATTGCTACCATCGCTTTCTACAGTCGATGCATTACAAGATATCGAAAACCAGTAAGGGCACAATATGTTTGATAGTATTTTAGTGATCTGTGCTGGTAACATATGCCGTAGTCCCACCGCTGAGTATATTTTAAAAGACAAGTTGCAAAGCAAACCTATTCGAGTCTCATCAGCAGGGTTAACTGCGCTTGAGGGTAAAAGTGCCGATGCAACTGCTGTTGAACTGGCACAGCAAAAAAATATTGATATGTCAGCCCATAAAGGTAGGCAGTTAAATTCATTACTTGTTGCTGAAAATAGTGTGATTCTAGTAATGGAGCAGCGGCACTTATCTGACTTATGTAACCGTTATCCCCAAGCGAGAGGTAAAACGTTTTTGTTAGGTAAGTGGCTTGATGATAAAGAAATACCCGATCCATACCGCCAATCGCGAGAAGCGTTTGAACATGTTTATGAGTTAATTGATGGCGCTTGTGGCGCTTGGCAAAAGTATTTATAGGGATAAAGGTGCGTTTATGAATGCTCAGCCTAATTTTGTTGCAAACCAACAGACAAAGCAAGTAAGAGAAACAGCTCAACAAGACTCGCAAGAAATAGACTTAATGGCGATGTTCGGTGCTTTGCTTGATAGAAAATTTTTTATTATCTCAGTTACCGGGTTATTTATGCTGGTGGGTATTGCTTATGCATTATTAAGCACGCCAATATACCAAGCAACTGCCATGATACAAGTAGAAGAAAAGGGAGGATCAGTCCCAGGTTTTGATGATATGTCGGGTATGTTTGATAGTACTTCTGCGGCAGTGACTGAAATAGAACTACTCAAGTCTCGCAGTATTATTGGTGAAGCGGTTGATGCGTTAAAGCTAGATATCGCAATTGACCATAAAATTTTCCCGCTTATTGGCGGGAAGATATTTCGCTCGTTTTCACCCAGTCAACCTGGCGAGCTGGCAGCACCAAGCTTTGGTACTGAAAGTTATGCTTGGGGCGGTGAACAGCTAGATATTTTTAGATTTGACGTACCAGCCAATGCGATTGGCCAGCAATTTACGCTAGTAGCAAAAGGGCAAAATCAAATTGAGCTACTTGATGCGAATAGCAATGTAATTCTAAGTGGTGCAGTAGGTAGTGAGTTAACTAACGGCATGTTTACGCTAACAGTTAAAACATTAGTGGCAAGAGCTAATACCGAGTTCTTCATTGCCAAAAGGGATAGGTTAAACACTGTGCTTGATTTACAAGCAGCGATTGGCGCAAGTGAAAAAGAGAGAGATTCAGGGATCATCAATTTAAGCTTACAGCATGCCGATTCAGCTTATGCTGAGCAAGTACTTGATAAGGTCGCGAGCGTTTATGTACGTAGGAATGTTGAGCGCAATAGTGCTGAGGCACAAAAGTCATTAGAGTTTTTAAATGTTCAATTACCAGAAGTAAAAAGACAACTTGAAGAAGCTGAACAGTTATTCAATGAGTACCAAGTAAAGCGCGAGTCAGTTGATATCTCATTAGAAACTCAAGCAGTACTTGAACAAATAGTAAAACTCGATACGAAGCTACAAGAACTAGATTTAAAACGCTTGGAGCTTGGTAGAAAGTTTAAGAGAGAGCACCCATCTTATAGGGGGGTTATTGAACAAATAGATGTGGTCAAAGAGCAAAAAAATAAATTGGCAAGTGAGGTACAGATTTTACCTGAAACACAGCAAGAATTGCTGCGCTTAACACGTGATGTTGAAGTAAATAACGAAATCTACACGCTGTTACTCGCCAAAACCCAAGAACTAGACATTGTGCGCGCTGGCACTGTGGGTAATGTACGTATCATTGATTATGCAGAAGTAAACCGTTCAAAACCGGTTAAGCCTAGAAAAGCTGTAATTGTAGTTTTGGCTACTATGCTAGGTGGTGTGCTTGTTGTTGCGATTGTATTAGTACAAAGAGCGATGCATAAAGGGATTGAAGATCCAAGTGAGATTGAAGCACTCGGTTTGCCAGTATATGCAAGCGTTCCTTACTCTGAATATCAAGTTAAACTGACTGGCTTTGCAAGGGCACGAAAAGGAAAAACCCACAAAGCGAAGTCAATACTCGCAATAGACAATCCAGCAGATCTCTCGATTGAAGCATTACGAAGCCTGCGAACTAGTCTGCATTTTGCGATGATGGAAGCTAAAAATAATATCATTGCGATTTCAGGCCCAAGTCCTGGTGTGGGTAAATCCTTCATATCAGTGAACTTGGCAACAGTTTTGGCACAAAGTGATAAAAAAGTATTGATTATTGATGCTGACATGCGTAAGGGTTACCTACAAACACAGTTTGGTATGAATTGGGACAATGGTTTAAGTGATTACTTATCAGGTCGACTGAATTTGACAGATGTAATTAAGCCTAGTCAAGTTACTAACTTAGATGTCATAACGAGAGGGCAAATACCACCAAATCCGTCAGAACTATTAATGCACAACAACTTTAGTCAGTTAGTTGAAGAAGTAAATAATAAATATGATTTAGTCATTATAGATACACCACCAATTTTGGCCGTAACAGATCCTGCAATTGTAAGTGCTCATGCGGGTAGTACATTACTAGTTACACGATTTGGTCAAAATCATGTTAAAGAGCTTGAAGTAACACGTAATAGATTTGAGCAAAACGGCATTGATGTAAAGGGTGTAGTATTCAATGGTGTGATTAAAAAATCAAGCAACGCGTATGGATATTATGGGTACTATAACTATGAGTATAGATCGGATAAATAGAAATAGCTTCATTTAGGAAGAAGGTAATGATGTTTCCAAATTCAGATACAAGACTAGCAATAATTGGTCTAGGTTATGTAGGTTTACCGTTAGCGGTAGAATTTTCTAAAAAATATAATGTTGTGGGCTTTGATATTAATTCAGCACGTGTTGAAGAACTCCAGGGTGGTTATGATTCCACGTTAGAAATATCAGATACCGATTTACAAGCTGCTACAGAGCTGAAGTTTTCTTCAAGTAAATTAGATTTACAAAGTGCTAACGTATACATTGTTACCGTTCCGACTCCAATTGATGATAGTAATGTACCTGATTTAACTCCACTGCAAAAAGCGTCTAGTATGTTGGGTGAGTATGTCAAAAAAGGCGATGTAGTTATTTATGAGTCAACAGTTTATCCAGGCGCAACTGAAGAGGTGTGTTTACCAATCATTGAAAAAGTGTCTGGGTTGAAGTTTAACGAAGACTTTTTTGCAGGCTATTCACCAGAGCGAATTAATCCGGGTGATAAAGTAAATACCCTGACAAAAATCATGAAAATTACCTCGGGTTCAACACCAGAAATAGCTCATTTTGTTGATACACTATACGGTTCAATTGTTGAGGCTGGTACATATAAAGCGAGCTCAATTAAAGTAGCTGAAGCTGCGAAGGTGATTGAGAACACACAGCGAGACTTAAATATTGCAATTATCAATGAGTTTGCAAAAATCTTTAATCGGTTACACATTGATACTGAAGAAGTGTTAAACGCAGCAGGTACAAAGTGGAACTTCTTAAAGTTCAAACCCGGTCTGGTGGGGGGACATTGTATTAGTGTCGACCCTTATTATCTGACCCATAAAGCACAAGAGGTAGGTTACCGTCCAGAGGTTATTTTAGCAGGCCGTCGAATCAACGATGGCATGGGGGAGTATGTTGCTACACAATTGGTTAAAAAGCTTTCAAGTAAAAAGATCCACATTGATGAAGCAAAAGTGCTTATTTTAGGCTTTACCTTTAAAGGTGATTGCCCTGATGTTAGAAATACTAAAATTATCGATATCGTAAAAGAGCTACAAGACTTTAATATGGCTGTAGATGTCTACGACGATTGGGCAAATACTGACGAAGTTAAACACGAATATGGAATTGAGCTCATAACAGAGCTTGAAGAAGGAAAGTATGATGGTGTTGTACTTGCTGTTGACCATTCAGAGTTAAAAGAAATGGGTGAGAGAAAGCTACGCTCATTCGGTAAGGTAAATCATGTGTTGTATGATGTTAAGCACGTGCTGAAACCATCAGAAGCTGATATTAGACTTTAAGGAAATTATTGTTGTATGAAAAATTTTGCATTAATTGGTGCGGCGGGGTATATCGCTCCACGTCATCTTGGGGCTGTTAAGGGTACGGGTAATAACCTAGTTGCAGCAATGGATATCAATGACTCTGTTGGTATTATGGATAGTCACTTCCCTGAAGCTGAATTTTTTACAGAGTTTGAAGACTTCACTGCCTTTATTGAGGATCAGGCTTTAAAAGGTCAAAAATTAGATTATATCTCAATTTGTAGCCCTAATTATTTGCATGCACCGCACATGAAATATGCCCTTAAGAATGGCATTGATGTAATTTGTGAAAAGCCTCTGGTTTTACACTCAGAAGACATGGATACTTTGAAAAGTTATGAGCAAAAATACGGTGCAAAAGTCAACTCAATTCTACAGTTACGTTTGCATCCGTCAATTATCGCTTTAAAAGAAAAAGTAGCTAAAGCATCTGCAGACAAAGTATTTGATGTAGATTTAACCTACATGACATCACGCGGTAAATGGTACATGAAGTCTTGGAAAGGTTTTGACCATAAGTCTGGTGGTGTAGCGACTAATATAGGTGTTCACTTTTACGACATGCTACACTTTATTTTTGGTGATTTGGTTAAGAATGAAGTGCACTATCGCGATGAAAAAACATGCAGTGGTTATTTAGAGTATAAGCGTGCACGTGTTAAGTGGTTCTTATCAATTGACTCAAATAATCTTCCAGATAACGCGGTTAAAGGCGAAAAGTTGACATACCGCAGTATTACTATCAATGATGGTCAGAATACAGAAGAGCTTGAGTTTTCTGGTGGTTTTACTGATTTACACACTCTGAGTTATCAAAACATTCTTGCTGGTAACGGGTTCGGTATTGACGAGAACCGTATAGCGATAGAAACAGTCGAAAACATTAGAGTTCAAGACATAGCCTCAGCTGGCGATAACGCGCACCCTTTATTGTTTAAAGTATTAAAGTAAGGAATATTCAATGGACTATGTTGTTCACGAAAGTGCCATTGTAGACGAAGGGGCAAAAATAGGAGTAAATTCCAAGGTGTGGCATTTTGCTCACGTTTGCTCAGGGGCAACTGTTGGTGAGGGGTGCTCATTAGGGCAAAATGTGTTTGTGGGCAATAAAGTTAATATAGGTAATAACGTAAAAGTTCAAAACAATGTTTCAGTCTACGATAATGTTCATTTGGAAGATGACGTATTTTGCGGTCCAAGCATGGTTTTTACAAATGTATATAACCCTAGGTCTTTTATCGAGAGGAAAACAGAGTATAGAGATACTCTGGTTAGACGGGGAGCTACATTAGGTGCAAACTGCACAATAGTGTGCGGAGTTACCATAGGTGAATATTCACTCGTTGGTGCTGGTGCAGTTATTAATAGAGACGTAAAACCATTTGCATTAATGGTTGGTGTGCCTGCAAAACAAATCGGCTGGATCAGTAAATACGGCGAACAATTAGACTTGCCATTAGAGGGGGAAGCCATAGCGGTATGTGAACACACTCAAGACAAGTACATTCTCAGTGGCAAAAACTTAACAATCGAGGGCTAGCTCAGCTCTCGCCATTCTTTATCATCGTAACAGAAAAAGAATTAACTATTATGCATTTCATAGATTTACAAGCTCAATACAAGCGTTTAAAAACAAGAATAGACCAGCGTATACAAGATGTACTAACACACGGAAAATATATAATGGGTCCTGAAGTTCAGGAATTAGAGAAGAAGCTAGCCGAATATGTAGGTGTTAAGCATTGTATTACATGTGCTAATGGGACCGATGCGCTGACTTTATCTATGATGGTGCTAGATATTAAAGAAGGAGATGCTGTTTTCTGCCCTACTTTTACTTTTTTTGCAACTGCAGAAACGATAGCTTTTCAAAAAGCTACACCAATATTTGTAGACAGTGATATAGAAACGTTTAATATTTGCTCTGAACATTTAGAAAAACAGATTAAAAAAGTTATCGCCGAAGGCAAGTTAGTACCGAAAGCCATAATTGCGGTTGATTTATTTGGTCTACCTGCAAACTATCCTGAAATTGAGCGAATTGCACAAAAATACGAAATAAAATTGATTGAAGATGCCGCACAGGG
Organism: Pseudoalteromonas sp. MMG012; assembly: GCF_018100875.1. Classification (NCBI taxonomy): domain Bacteria; kingdom Pseudomonadati; phylum Pseudomonadota; class Gammaproteobacteria; order Alteromonadales; family Pseudoalteromonadaceae; genus Pseudoalteromonas; species Pseudoalteromonas sp. MMG012. The sequence goes on along the minus strand of NZ_JAGJEF010000006.1, from coordinate 78,677 downwards.
TTTCGGTGGTGAAATTGATGGCAAACGAGCTGGTAGTTTCGGTGATATAGCGACGACAAGTTTTTTTCCTGCAAAACCTTTGGGGTGTTATGGTGATGGCGGCGCAGTGTTTACTAACAATGATGAATATGCAGAGTTATTAAAGTCATTTCGTGTTCACGGTAAAGGCCAAGACAAATATGATAATGTTCGTATTGGTATGAACTCTCGTTTAGATACGATCCAAGCTGCTATCTTACTAGAGAAGTTAGCTGAGTTTCAAACAGAGTTAAAATCTAGAAATGCTTCTGCAGCAAAATATTCAGCTCAGCTAGCTGATACGTATAAAACACCAAAAGTACCGGAAGGTTATGTTAGTTCTTGGGCACAATATACATTAGTCTCAGAGACTCGCGATGAAGAAATGGAGAAGTATAAAGCGCAGGGAATACCGACAATGATTTATTATGGAACCTGTATGCATCAACAGACGGCATTTAAATATCTAGGTTACTCGGATTCTGAGTTGCCGGTGGCTTCTAAACTAAGTAAACAAGTTTTTAGTTTGCCTATGCACCCATATATGAACTTATAAAAAATGAAGTTAAATAAGTTCGTAAAGCAAGTATCCACTCTGGCTGGTGGAACTGCTCTAGCTCAGTTGCTTGGCGTTGCTACTCTACCTATAATCACCCGGTTATATACTCCAGCTGAGCTAGGTGTATTTGCTTTGTTTGTTTCAGTTACCACTATTTTAGGCTTATTTTCATCGTTTAACTATGAAGAAGCTATAATGGCTGCTGATACAAATGAAAAGGCGGGGAAAATTGTTTGGTTATTAGCATTATTAATTTCTTGCACGGCTATTCCCCTCAGCGTATTGGTTTATTATTCCGTGGGTTTTCTCAATTTTGGAAGTACAAGTCTATTTTTCTTAGTTTTAAGCTCTATAGTTGCGATAAGTGTAAGTACATTCTACCGAAGTTTATATTATTTTAATAACAGAGGACAACACTATAAAAGTTTAACTAAGGGGCGGATTTATGGAGCATTTGTACTAGCGCTTACTACAATAGTTTATGGCTATTTTTATCAAGGAGTAGAAGGTTTAATTTTAGGAAGCATTTTGGGGCAGGTTACTAATGTATTCTATTTATTGGTTTATGGGCAATGGTCGTTTGCTAGGTATACCCGACCGGATCTTTCAATGTTAAGAGAGTTAATTAAGACGGAAATAAGGTTTCCGTTGTACTTATTACCCTCCGGGCTTCTTTCTAGGGTATCTAGCCAGCTACACTTTTTGATTATTAACCAATATTTTAATCCTGCATTGGTCGGAGCTATTAGCCTCCACAATAAAGTTATTGGAATGCCAATATCGGTACTTGGTACTTCGATTGGAGACGTGTTTAAAGCAAGAGCTAGACTCTTGTTGAAAGAGCAGGGAAACGCAAAAGATTTGTTTGTCAAAACAGTGGTTACTCTTTTTGCAATTTCTTTTCCAATTTCAGCGATCATGTTTTTTTATTCACCAGTATTGTTTGTTTTTGTGTTTGGAGAGCAATGGGCACTAGCTGGGAAAGTATCTCAGATATTAGCAATTAACTTTTTATTAGCTTTTGTAGTTAGCCCCGTATCAGCTTTGATATATTTAGAAAAGAATCAAAAATATGATTTTTATATTCAATCTTTTTTAATATTAATGTTAAGTGTAGGTATGACTTATTCAGTCTTTAATAATGATGCTTGGTTAGCGATCTACACCTACTCATTTTCTTACGCAGTTAAATATATATTTGAGTTGATAATTTGCTTTAAAATAGCAAAATCATAAGTCCAGTATTCAGTTAATTGGGGAAAGTGAACTTTCGTAAACAGCTTTATATTGTAATGAATTGCAATGCAACCAGTGAAGTTGATGAGCTGGATTGGTTCGAAAAGTAAAGTTTCGAACGTGTCGTTGTTTTTAGATACAAAAAAAGACTTGTTGGATGAATCTATTAATCGTAAAGAACCATTTTTTAAAAGAGCTGTAATTAAATCACATAGGATATTTAAAGCTCTTTTAATATCAGGTATTAAGAACTAGGAGTTATTTTCAAAATGAGTGAATTAAAAACCTGTGTAAATTGCATAATGGACACAACAGACCCAGATATTTCCTTTGATAATAATGGCGTATGTAGTCACTGCACAAATGCTACTCACTTGTTGGACAATCATTGGCATCCTGGTCCGGAAGGGTTAGAAAACTTAAAAAAACATGCACAGCAAATAAAACGAGTTAGCAAAGGTAAAGACTATGATTGTCTCATTGGTTTAAGTGGCGGTGTTGATAGCTCTTACTTACTTCATTTTTTAGTTAAGAAATTAAACTTAAGGCCACTTGCTCTGCATGTGGATTGTGGCTGGAACTCAGAGATTGCCGTTAGAAATATTGAAACATTAGTAAAACAACTTGATGTTGATCTCTATACCCATGTGGTTGATTGGAATATTATGAGGGACCTCCAATTAGCCTTCTTAAAATCTGGCGTTGCGAATCAGGACACGCCACAAGACCATGCGATATTTGCCACACTTAGTCACTATGCAAATAAAAACGGTATTAAATATATTGTATCTGGCAGTAACTTTTCTAGTGAATCTATTTTACCAAACTCATGGGGATATTGTGCTTCAGATCTGACTCAGATAAGGCATATTCACAAGCTATTTGGAAAAGAGAAGTTCAAAAGCTTTCCTACTATGAGTTTTTTTCAAAGAAAGATAAAGTGGCCTTATGTAAAACGAATTAAAAAGTTTGCACCACTGAATTACATGAATTTTGATAAATCAGCAGCTTTAGAGTTTTTGCAAGAAGAGTATGATTGGCGATATTATGGTGGAAAGCACCACGAATCTAACTGGACTAAATACTTTCAATCTTACTATTTACCGACGAAGTTTGGTTACGACAAAAGAAAGGCTCACTTATCCAGTTTAATTGCTTCTGGTCAATTAACTCGTGACGAAGCAATGAGAGAGATTCAAGAGAAGTTGTATGACGAAAAAGTCATTGAACATGACCGAATCTATATAGCTAAGAAGTTGGGTATATCGTTAGTCGAATTAACAAAGCTAGAAAACTTGCCTAATAAAACTTATCTAGATTATAAAAATGAAGAGAGTGTTCAAAAAGCTTTTTCTAACCTTAAAAATGTTATAATGATGAGGTGGTTTAAAGGGGCGGAAGATGCTGCAAATAAGTAGGCTTTTTTTTGCTTTCTTGCAAGCTTTTATGTTAATAACTTATCTGTTAGTTAATATAAAAAGTGGTGCAGAAGGAACAGGGCATATTTATTTGATGTGCGCGTTACTTTGCTTCATTATTTTATATCTATTAACCCAGCATATCTTTAGTTTAAGGTACGTAAAAAAATCTTTAGTGTTAATAGTTTTTTTTATTTTTTATTCTGGTTACAAAGTTCTATTCGATACTAGCGATATTTTCTTGCTTTCTCAACATTTACTCGGAAGTACTAACGGGGTCTTTTTTGCCTTCCTTGTTGGGTTTCTTCAGCTTTATTCATTTGCCGCAATTTATTTTACTGTAGTCGGAAATGGTAGGCTTTTTTCAAGCTTTATTTTCATAGTATTTATATTTTTTCTCTTTGTCTTAATCATGTCGAATGATATTTTGAATTTTAACATATCAAAAGTTAGGGAAGACCTTTTTTTAATAGAAGACAATAAAGGGATGTATCAAAGGCCTGGCTCAATGATATTAATGGTGTTTATTTCACTATCATCCTTTTTAGCCATAACTAATGCCCTAGTTTGTTATTATAACCGATTCAAGTTCGTATTTGCTATTATGGTTTTTATGTATGTAGGCATAGCTATTTTATTTATGGGGTTGTCTCAGATATTAGGAAGTAACTCTGGCTTTGTAACAGTGCTTGGTATTTTAGCAATGTTTTTAACATACTTAGTAATATGTCGATTAAATTATTCATATATTCTAAATATAAAAAAACTAGGGGTGGGCAAGGTAATATTTAGTCGAATTGGATACCATATATTGATCATGTTTACAATTGCAATGGCGCTTATTGGAGCAAGCTTGGTTTATTTACTAGGGCTATTTCAAATAAATATTGATAAGTTGAGAATCTTAAGTTTTGGGGGGGGAGAGGTGGCTTCTTTTGGCTCTAGGTTTGAAATATTAAGGGGTAACTTTGTTGAACACTGGGCATATCAGCCTATTTGGGGACATAGTCAAGTTGAGGTTTTTACGTCAGGGCCTGGCACTTATGTTCACAGTATAGTTTCCATATTAACCCATTTAGGTTTGATTGGTTTTGTTTTATTTTTGATATTAATGACTACTATTTATGCTGATATAAAGCGGACAAAACATGAATACCGGCCTGATAACCTCTTTACAGACAATCATTTCAGTTTATTTAGATTGTTCTCGGTTGGAACCTTATTGGTTTTTGCCAGTTTTTCAGCATTTTACACTTGGATGCCATTTTGGTACACATTGGGCTTGCTGGGGCAATCTTTGGTTATTTCAAAGTCTAAGGGGGGCACTTGAATAATCTACATATATCGTTAACAGAATTTAAAAACGAAAGTCGCTTGTTAAAGCAAGTAAATAGTATTAAGTCATTGAGTGGTATCGAGCACGTTTATATCGCGGCTTTACATACTGATGAATTGAAAGAAGAAGAGAGTTTATCTTCCGATATTAGTTTAAAGAGGATGAAGCTGAAATATAAAGCGAAAAAAAACAGTGTTTTTTGGCAGTCGATAAAATATGTTGAATTAACATACAAGATTTTGACAGAGTACAGATCTAAAAATATAAAAATAATTAATGTGCATTCTCTGGGTAGTTTGCCTATAGGGTATATTTTTAAAAAATTGTACAAGGCTAAGTTAGTATACGATGCTCATGAGCTAGAAACGGAAAAAAATGGTCTTTTTGGAGTGAGTAAGAGGTTATCAAAGATAGTTGAAAAAATACTGATAAAGAAAGTAGATCAAACTATCGTTGTAAGCGAGAATATAGCAAGTTGGTATGAATCTGAATATAAAATTCCTAGGCCTATAGTCGTATTTAATTCACCATTGCTAGCTGAAAATATAAGTAATAATAAAGTATTTCATAAGAAATTTGAATTAGAGAATGATGTCATTGTTTTTATTTATCAAGGGATGTTAACCAGTGGTAGGGGAATAGACCGTATAGTAGAAGTTTTTAGAAATAAATCAAAAAATAACTCTGTGGTAGTTTTTATGGGGTATGGGCCTAAGGAAAAAGAGATAAAAAAGCTAGCAACAGAGTGCGATAATATCTTTTTTCATGAAGCTGTTTCTCCTAAAGTGTTATTAGACTATACGGCCTCCGCGGACTTTGGGTTGTGTTTAGGAGAAAATGTATGCTTATCTTATGATTATTCTATGCCGAATAAGCTATTTGAATACATAATGGCTGGCGTACCTCCCTTTGTATCAAGTTTGAAAGATATGTCAGAATTTGTTACTGAAAATAAGATTGGGTATGTTATGGGGGAAGATACAGAATTTCTGTTTGAGAACGCGGATCTTAAACTTAGAGAGAAGTTATCAAAACGTTGCAGGGAGGTTTCAAAAGGTGCTTGTTGGGAAAACCAAGAAAAGAAAATGTTGGTTGCATATAGAGAGTTGTTAAACAAAAGATAAATTATGAAAATAATACTTGATTATGGAATGGGAAACTCTTCCTCAGAAGCGGTTAATTATGTATCGGGTGATGTTCGCAAGGGGAATATCTTCGAAATGCCTCGTAATTGCAGACGAGCTCAGGGTAAATCAAAAGAAGAGATTAATTCAATCTTGTAAACCTATTCTTGGATGGTGAAATGATAGTGATTATTGATATCGGCGTAGGAAATGTCGGTTCTATTGAGAATATGCTTAAAAAGGTTGGTGTAAGCTGTAGTGTATCTTCCCTGGTTGAGGATATCGAAGGAGCAACTGCACTTATTCTTCCTGGTGTTGGGGCTTTCGATCACGTAATGGGAGCATTACGTGGTTCAGGGTTGTTAGAAGTTATAGAACGCAGAGTTCTGGTCGAGCATACTCCTTTTTTAGGGATTTGTATTGGTATGCAACTATTGTTTGACTCGAGTGATGAGGGGCTTTGCTCTGGTCTGGGTTGGATACCTGGCGAGGTAAAGCGTTTTTCTGATACCAGTTTAAAGATTCCTCATATGGGTTGGAATATTGTAAATACTAAAAAGGATAACCCGTTGCTACCAAGTAGAACGGAAGAAATGAGGTTTTATTTTGTGCATTCTTATCATGTTGTATGTGACGATGAATATGCGATTGCCTCTGCAGTTTACGGTAAAGACTTTATATGCTCGGTTAGAAAGGGGAATATATTTGGTGTCCAGTTTCATCCTGAAAAAAGCCACCGATTTGGTATGCAGTTATTTAAAGATTTTGTGAGTGCTTTATGTTAAGTACAAGAGTTATACCTACCCTTCTCATTCGGGATGAGGGGTTAGTCAAAGGTGAGCGGTTCCGGAAGCACAAATACGTTGGGGATCCTATTAACGCTGTTAAAATCTTTAATGATAAAGAAGTTGATGAATTGATTTTTTTCGATATTGAAGCCACGAAATGTCGTAAGGAGCCAAATTATGAATTAATCAAAGATATTGCTTCTCAGGCCTTTATGCCACTTGGGTATGGAGGGGGGATCAATAGTGTAGAGCAGATTGAGAGAATTCTGAGTATCGGTATAGAGAAGGTCGTAATGAATACGGCGTTGATTGAAAACCCATCATTAATTACAAGTGCCAGTGAGAAATTCGGCTCGCAAAGTATAGTTGTTTCGATTGATGCTAAGCGCTCTATGTTTGGTTCATATAAAACTTATACGCATTCGGGAACTAAAGCGAATAAACTTACACCTATAGAATTAGCAAAGAAAGCACAGGCTTTAGGTGCTGGAGAATTAGTTATTACTTCGATCGACCGAGAGGGTACTAATTCGGGCTATGACCTGCACTTGGTCAAACAAGTTGCTGCCTCAGTTGACATCCCAGTGGTTGCGTCAGGCGGAAGTGGTAAGTTGGAAGATTTTCGGTTTGCTGCAGATTCTGGTGCTTCTGCTGTTGCCGCGGGCGATATGTTTACATTTCATGGCAAACATAAGGCCGTACTTATAACGTATCCTAATTATGATAATTTAAATAAACTATTTAAGGGATGAATATGTCTTCTTTCGAGTATAAAACTTGCACTCGTTGCGTGATGAATACGACTGACCCTGATATTAAATTTGACGCTTCAGGCGTATGCAATCATTGCCACAAGTTTGATTCCGAAAAATGCAATCGTTGGTTTCCTGATGGTGAAGAACAGTTACGCCAAAGGATTGAAGTGATCAAGAGGGATGGCAAGGGTAAAGAGTACGATTGTATTATCGGTCTTAGTGGTGGTATTGATAGTTCTTACCTGGCCGTCAAGATTAAGGAATACGACCTTAGGCCCTTAGTTGTGCATGTGGATGCTGGCTGGAATAGTGAATTGGCTGTGTCTAACATAGAAGCCGTTGTTAAGTATTGCAACTATGATTTACACACTCATGTCATGGACTGGAATGAGATTAAGGACCTTCAGGTTGCCTACCTAAAATCTGGCCTTGCCAATCAAGATGTGGTTCAAGATCATGCATTTTTTTCTTCGCTTTATCATTTCGCAGCTAAAAATGGTATCAAGCATTTCGTTAATGGTGGGAATTTTGCTACAGAGTCTGTTTTTCCGCCATCTTGGCACCATTCTGCAATGGATGCTATAAATTTGAGGGCTATTCATAACAAATTTGGCACGCGTAAATTAAAACATTTTAAGACAATTAGCTTCTTTCAATATTACCTATATTATCCTTATATTTATGGCGTAAAAACTTTACGTCCTCTAAATTATATGGAATACGATAAATCAAAGGCGGCCAAGTTTCTTGTCGAGAAAGTTGGCTATAAGGAATATGGTAAAAAGCATGGTGAGTCTGTATTTACACGCTTTTTTCAAGATTATTACCTTCCTAAAAAATTTAATATAGATAAAAGGTTGATGCACTATTCAAGCATGATACTGAGTGGTCAGATGTCTCGAGAGTTCGCTCTGGAAAAGCTAGAGGAGCCTTTGTACGACCCAATTGAGCTGCAAACTGACATTAATTATGTGGCTAAAAAGCTTGGTATATCAGTTGATGAACTCAATGCTTATATTGAAGCACCTACTGTTCACTATGACGAATATCCCAATTGGGATTCTAGATACTCTTTTTTGAAAAAGGTTCAGGTGCACTTAGAGAGTGCTCTGGGTAAAAAAGTGGGAAACTATGGCTAAAGTTGTTCATCTTACCAGTGTTCATGATAGGCACGATGTTCGTATTTATGATAAGCAATTAATGACAATATCAAAGTTTTACGAAACGAAACTAATTGTTGCAGATGGCTTGGGTTACAGCAACGGTGATATTGAAATAATTGACGTAGGAAAGCCCGCAAACCGCTTTCTACGTATTTTTTGTTCTACATGGCTAGTGTTCTTGTATGCTTTCAAAGAGCGTGCCTCTATTTACCAGTTCCATGATCCAGAGCTAATGGCGGTAGGTCTTCTCCTTAAGGGATTAGGATTTAAAGTAGTTTACGATATGCATGAGAATACTGATCTCCAGATATTGGAAAAATTATGGCTACCCGTTTGGATTAGGAGGCCTATGTCATATAGTTTTTCGTTGTTCGAAAAGGTGTGCTGCAGGTTCTATGATGCTATTTTGGTTCCGCAGTATAAAATGGTGGATAAATATTCTTTAGAGGGAAAAACAGTACCTATTTTAAATTTTCCAAAGACTAGAAGTTCAAGTTCACCAGAATTAAAGTCATCTAGATTCGAAATCATTTATTCAGGTTCTATGTCTGATGCTAGAGGGTTTCGTAATATGCTTTATACGATGGAACACTTGGTTCAGCTTGATGATAGGTATAATCTAAACCTTGCTGGCCGGCTGTCTTCCGAGCAAAGGTTGCAAATTGAGAACTCCATTGCTTGCGATAATATAAAAATACTAGGTTATTTGTCCAGAGATGCCTTATATAGGGTATATTCAGAATGTTCTATTGGCTTAATTCTATTTAATAACGTCGGTCAATACGGAATGGCCTATGCTTTGAAACTATTTGAGTATATGGAGAATAGTTTGACAATTATCTTGCCAGACTTTGGCGATTGGGTGGATTTTAATGAAGAAAATGAAGTAGGTATTTGTGTAGATACGACAAATACTGCCAAAATTGCCAGTGAGATTGTATCACTGGCTGATGACGTAATTGTAAATATAGGTAAGAAAAATAGGAGCTTATTGTTGGATAAATTTAACTGGGACTCCGAAGGAAATAAATTATTGGATCTGTATGGAGGGATGAATCGTTGAATAATAATATTATGAATGTTCTTGTGCTTGCGCCACATACAGACGATGGTGAGTTGGGTGCAGGGGGGTATATATCGAAACTAATATCTCAGGGGCACCGTGTTACATATGTAGCATTTTCAATAGCAGAAGATTCAGTTCCTGACGGGTTACCAAAGGATATCTTGGTGGGAGAAGTATCTAAAGCAACTGAGAGTCTTGGCATCCTAGCGGATGACCTTATCATTTTTAGGTATCCTGTCCGAAAACTCAATTATGCCAGGCAAGATATTTTAGAAGACATGATCCGTATTCGCCGAGAAAGAGATTTTGATTTGGTTTTAACTCCTTCCTTGAATGACATACATCAAGATCATGCTGTTATTGCACAGGAAAGTGTTCGAGCATTCAAGAATAAGAAAATGCTAGGGTATGAGTTAATATGGAATAATCTATCCTTTAACACAACGTTTTTCGTGAAGTTGTCTAAGCAAGATATCGAGAATAAATGTAAAGCATTGGAGTATTATACTTCTCAAGCGGGGCGACCATATGTCTCTAGGGATTTCGTGTACTCATTAGCTAAAACACGTGGCGTTCAAATTGGGACTAGTTATGCAGAATGTTATGAGGTTATACGATGGGTCATAAATTAGATAAAGCTATTCTACTTACATATAGCTCACAATTGTCAAGCCTGAAAAGAGGGGTATAGCTGCCAATCTATTTGATTCAAAGCTTGCTAATAGCCTTTCTCTAGCTGAGGAGATGGGGGAATAGAAGAAAATTGGTTAATTAACTTCTATGAAGAAATATTATAAACATGAAGTACTTAATAAGAGTTTCAAACGTGAGTGAGAAACCCAAAAATGTATTGGTCTTAGCCCCAAACACAGATGATGGTGAACTAGGAGCTGGCGCTACAATCGCAATGTTAATCAAAGTAGGCGCATAAGTTACTTAATGTAGCCTTTTTCGCCGCGGTAGAGTCGGTTGCAGAGGGCTTTCCAAAAAATATATTAAAAATAGAGGTTAAAGACGCAACAAAAAAATTAGGTATTCATGAGGGCAATTTACTTGTTTATGATTATTAAGTTAGAAAGTTAAAATACCGTAGGCAAGAAATTATTGAGGACTTAATTAAGCTTAGAAAAGATAATTCTTTTGACTCAGTACTAACCGCTTCGTTGCATGACATTCATCAAGACCATGCGACGATTTCAATGGAGTCTCTAAGAGCATTCAAGAATACAGCTATTTTAGGTTTTGAATTGATTTGGAATAATTTGCCCCTTGATACTAAGTGTTTTGTGAAATTAGAAAAGCGGCACTTTGAGCCAAAATGCAATGCCTTGAAACAATATAAATCTCAAGGAAAAAGAAATTACTTATCAGAAAACTTTATATTTTCATTAGGTACATCTAGAGGTATTCAGGCTGGGTGAGAATATGCAGGAGTGTTTTGAACTGATAAGGCTAATGATGTAGGAGCGTATGGTGTTTAAGTTAAAAAAAGAAGTGTCTATTGGTTGGTTATGTAAATCACTAGGTTTGACATTTAAAGGAGAAGAAGGATTATCATTAATCTACGTTTGTTCGAAAGATGAATTGCAAAACTCGGCACTAGCGTTTGATAAGTCGGATAGTCACATGCATACAAGCGGGATAATTTTAGCTAAAAGTGTAAGTGAAAGTTCAAATGTTATCGAATCAAAAGATCCAAGACTCGATTATATAAGAGCTTTAGAGCTATTAGATATGGAAATTGGGTTTGAACGCAATGAAAGCCCAGCCAAGATAGACCCTACCGCTTATATTGGCCCGAATGTGTTTATTGATACCGGTGTTGAAATAGGTGCAAATACAGTCATTGAACCTAATGTTGTAATCTTTAAAGGTACGAAAGTTGGTAAGAATTGCTTGATAAGAGCTAACGCTACGATTGGAGGCGACGGTTTTGGTTACGAAAGAGATAATACTGGTAAGCCAATTAAATTTGTTCATTTAGGTGGGGTTGAAATTGGAGACAACGTTGAAATAGGCGCTTGCGCATGTATCGCTAAGGGCACTCTTGGTAATACTATTATAGAAAATGATGCTAAAATCGATAATTTAGTTCATGTTGCACATAATTGCGTAATTAGGGAAGGGGCATTTGTGATCGCAACGTCTATTTTATGTGGTGGTGTCGAGGTAGGGAAAAATGCGTGGATTGCCCCTAATGCAACCGTAACTCAAAAAGCAAAAGTGGGCGAAGGCTCAATAGTTGGTTTGGGAGCTGTTGTCACCAAAGATGTTGAGAGTAATGCAATTGTTGCAGGTAATCCTGCAAAGCTTTTGAGAAGTACTAAGTAACCAGCAAAATACTTTATAATATCAAATTTCAAAAACTAAAAGAGAGTTTATAATGGATGTTTCAATAATTGGCTCAGGTACGATGGCAACCGGTATATGTCAGGTGCTAGCGACTAGTAATAGTGTATCTTCTATATTGGTGGTGACCAGAGAAAAAGATAAAGGCGTAAAACTTAAGTCTCAAGTAGAAAAGCAATTAAATAAGTTGGTTTCGAAAGGTAAGCTGGATGCGAATTTAGCTGAGAAGTCGAAAAACGCGATTAAACTCAGCACTCAATTATCCGATTGTAAATCTACAAATATAATAATTGAGGCTATCTCTGAAGACATGGAAAGTAAACAACTTCTTTTTAAAGAGTTATCTTCACACATACGAGAAGATGCTATAGTAGCAAGTAATACTTCCTCCCTTTCTATTACTGAGCTAGCAAGTGGAATGCCGACTCCCGAGAATGTAGTTGGCCTGCACTTCTTTAATCCTGCTCCTGTGATGGAGTTGATTGAAATTGTAACGGCACAACAAACTACATTAACGACGTTAGAAAAAATGACTTCTTTTGCTGAGTCATTGAATAAGGTGCCTGTTGTGGTAAATGAAGCTCCTGGTTTTGTTGTCAATAGGATGTTGATACCGATGATAAATGAAGCTATCAGTATCCTAGCTGAAGGTGTTGCTGAGGCCGAAGATATTGATAAAGCGATGATGTTAGGAGCCCGTCATCCAATGGGACCGCTAAAACTGGCAGATTTGATTGGTAATGATGTGAATTTATCAATTATGGATACATTATATAAAGAAACAGGGGATTCTAAGTATCGTGCTCATCCTTTGTTGCGGAAAATGGTTAGAGCAAACTTCCTAGGTAGAAAAACTAAAAAAGGTTTTTACGATTATTAGTTGAGTTATTGAATTCGGTTTTACGCAAACAGTAAATTAGTATCAGTAATTTGAAGTGAATGCGTTTAATCAAAGCTATCTTTTTATTGGAATTTAAATGAATATCTGGTATATCCACCCTTATGCTGGCAGTCCTAATTGGGGGATGTCTTTTAGGCCTTACTACCTCTCAAAAAATTTTTTAAGCTTTGGACATAATGTTACTGTGATTTCTTCACTAAATCATCACTTGTCATCCTTTCCTAAAGATAATGAGGGAATGTATGACGCAGAAGGTGTGCCGTATTATTTAGTTGATACAAAGAAATATTACGGTAATGGGGTTGGTCGAATCTTGAATATGCTTGGTTTTGGGAAGAATTTATTCAATAAGAAATTCAGGGAATTTAGCAAGCAAAATGTTCCAGATGTAATCATTGCGTCAACTGCACATCCGTTTCATTTTATAGCTGCTAATTATTATGCGAAGAAATTTAAGGCAAAGCTAATATTGGAAGTCCGAGATATATGGCCTTTGAGTTTGCAAGAGCTAGTCGGTATTTCAAAATTTCATCCTCTAAGTTTATTAATCAATGTATTTCAAAAGTTTGCATATCGAAAGTGTGATTTATGTGTTTCTTTATTGGAAAATTCAAAGGAATACCTCGAGTCTCAGGGGTTAAATGGGAGTAAGTTTAGATATATTCCAAATGGTATAGAAATAGAGAGTAACTTTAGCGATGAAGGCGCTCCCTATGACTTGACGAGACTAGAGCAAGAGCTAAAGAGGTTCGATTACATCATTGGTTACACCGGAGCTATAGGTATTCCAAATAACTTGGAACCTTTGATAGGAGCCGCAAAAATTTTAGAAGAAGACAATGTTGGTGTGCTAATAATAGGAGAGGGAACTGAGAAGTCTCGTCTTGTTGAGCGAGCGAAACTAGATTCAATCGATAATGTTGTGTTTCATAGTAAAATTCCTAAATCAGCTGTACAAACGGCTATTTCGCTTTGTGATGCAATGTTTATTAATGCTCAACCTAAATTTTTGTATGAGTTGGGAATATCTCCAAATAAGATATTCGATTACATGTTAATGAATAAGCCCGTATTTAGTGGGATTTACTCTCCTAATAATCCACTTCAAAAAGCGGGGTGTGAAGTATATTTCGAAGCAAATTCAGCTTTAGATTTGGCCACAAAAATCAAAAGAAATAAAGAGAGTGTTAACAGCTCGATAAAAGCAGATGTAAGGGGATTTGCAATAAAAAACCATTCTTACAATAAGCTTGCTGAGCAATACATGGATCTGTTTAAGTGATTGATTTTTATGAGGGTGGTGATGTTGTGAATGTCTTATTTGTTGATTTTTACCTGTATAACTCACTTTTTAAAAGTAGCTTTGATGTTATCGCTTTATCTAGAAGTGGCGAAAGTAATTAGCAAAATGATGTTTTATGTTATAAAGACTTTTTCTATAATGAACCTATGTCATTAAATCGTATTGTTGCATTTTTTGGGTCTGGTGCTGCTCATAGGGATTTTTCAAATGAAGAGAGATATAACTCTAACTAAAAGCCAACGAATAAAGTTTTGTAGAAAGTGATTGAGTTAAAGTTAAATAAGTCTATTTTTATTAGTTCTTTAGAAGAAGTATTAAGGCATTATACCTCTATGAGCTCTTCTGATAGAAATGTTATAGGTCGAAAGGAGACTAAGTTGATTTTGGATAACCGTATGCACGAGCTCCTAGCAGAGTAATATTTAGAAAAAGCGTAAACAAAACTGACCAATTAGTGAGGTATTCCTTGAAACGTATTTTTGACTTGTTTATTAGTATTATAGTTTTATTTGTTTTTTCACCGGTAATCGTAATTATAGCGCTAGTGGTGCGAATAAAGTTGGGAGCCCCTGTTCTTTTCACTCAAAAACGGCCTGGTTTAAATGGTTTGACCTTCAAAATGATGAAGTTTCGTACTATGTTAGATGCGACAGATAGTGCAGGTATTCAGCTTCCCGATGAGCAACGGGTGACGCCTTTTGGTAGCTTTCTGCGTTCTACAAGTTTAGATGAATTGCCGGGTTTGTTAAATGTTTTAAAAGGTGACATGAGCTTGGTTGGTCCTAGGCCATTACTTGTACAGTACTTGCCACTTTACAACGAAGAGCAGTTACGCCGCCACAATGTTCGTCCAGGGATAACTGGTTGGGCACAAGTCAATGGCCGTAATGCGATTAGTTGGGAAGATAAGTTTAAACTTGATGTATGGTATGTAGAGAACCAGAGTTTTTGGCTAGATATGAAAATTCTATTCTTGACTGTTAATAAAGTTGTTGCAAGGGATGGAATTACTGGTCATGGTGAAGTGACTACAAAGTTTTTTGAGGGTAATAATAAGTGAATTTGAAAGCCGAATTAGGGAAGTTATTATTTCATTTTGATAGAGGTAGAAAAACTTACTCCAGCTACCTTGAGAATGGTTCTACTTACTTATACGCAAAAATTTTGAAGCAGAATAATGAATGTATCCTTGATACACTATCAAAAGTGTATAGTTTTTGCCCGGGGGATATCCAGAAGGATATATTAAAGCTTACGTACCACATTGATGTTTGGTCATCAAGTTGGTGCTGTTTGGAAAAAAGGCTCAATCCAGATTCTGAAGATGAGTTTGTTTTTCAGAATACCGTTAGGTATCCAAAAAGCGCAGAAAATAATATTGTAAACTATTTCAAAGGGTTAGCTTGATGGGGAAAGTCAAAGTATTATTTATGGGACGAAAACCTATAGCAGGTAAATCTTTGAAATGGCTATTATCAAAGGAAAATGTTGAAGTTGTAGGTGTTGTAACCGATTCGCACTTGCCTAGGTCAATCTGTGCAGATATTGCTATTGAAAGTGGAATCCCTTTATTCAATTTTGATGAGGCGTTGTCACAAGTAAACTCAGGCGCTTTACAATTTGACCTTGGTTTGTCCATGTTATTTTGGAGAAAATTAAAAGAAAACCTCGTACATTTACCTAAATTTAAAACGGTGAATTTTCACCCAGCCCCCCTTCCAGAATATAAGGGAACTGCGGGGTATAACCTCGCTATTTTAGAAGGACTTGATGAGTGGGGTATGACAGCACATTATGTAGACGATGAGATTGATACAGGAGAAATCATTGAGATCAAAAGTTTTCCTATTTGTAAGGATACTGAAACGGCTCAATCATTGGAGAAAACTTCTCAAGGGCACCTGTTCACATTATTTGTTAGTGTTACTGAGAAAATTCTAAAAAATCAATGTATATTACCAACAATCCCTAATGTAGGTGGGAAGTATATTTCTAGATCAGAAATGGAATTAATGAAAGAAATAAAAGAAGGTGATGACGTAGCGAGAAAAGTTAGAGCCTTTTGGTTTCCCCCTTATGATGGTGCGTTTATTACCATCAACGGTATAAAGTTTACTTTAGTAGATAAATATATTCTGAGCAGCTTAGCTAGCTCGTCTGTTAGTAAGGTTTTCTAATGTTAAATACTCCTTTTTCTCATTGGCCAAGCTTCACACAAGAAGAGGCTGATGCGGTTAGCAATGTTGTATTGTCCAATAAAGTAAATTATTGGACAGGTACTGAATGCCGAAAATTCGAGAAAGAATTTGCGGCTTGGGCTGACACTGAATACGCTGTGGCTTTGGGTAATGGTACGCTTGCGCTTGATATTGCATTGAAAGCATTAGGAGTGGGTGATGGCGACGAAGTAATTACGACTCCTCGTACATTTTTGGCCTCGGCCAGCAGCATCGTAACTGCGGGGGCAGCTCCAGTGTTTGCTGATGTTGATTTAAATAGCCAAGCTATAACTGCTGAATCAATCAAGGCGGTTCTTACATCTAAAACTAAGGCTGTAATTGTAGTTCATTTAGCGGGTATGCCTGCAGAAATGGATGACATTATGGCTTTAAGCAAAGAGCATGGTTTTTATGTTATTGAAGACTGCGCGCAGGCACACGGTGCTAAATATAAAGGGCATTCAGTAGGTTCTATTGGCCACATTGGTGCTTGGAGCTTCTGTCAAGACAAAATAATGACCACAGGTGGTGAAGGTGGTATGGTGACCACTAACTCAAAAGAGTTGTGGTCAAAAATGTGGAGCTATAAAGATCATGGCAAGAGTTTTGATGCTATTTATAATCGTGAGCATCCTCCTGGCTTTAGATGGTTACATGAAAGCTTTGGTACTAACTGGCGAATGACTGAAATGCAGGCTGCAATTGGTCGAATTCAGCTAACCAAAATGGATGATTGGACTGAAAAACGACAAGCTTTTGGCTCTGAGCTTGATGAGACCGCAAGTGCTTTTGATTGTATTCGCTTAGTGGAGGTACCTGATTATATAGAGCATGCAGAGTATAAGCATTACATGTTCGTTAAACCTGAGCTATTAGCCGAAGGCTGGAATCGTGACCGTATAGTTAATGAAATAGTTGAACGAGGTGTGCCGTGTTTTCAAGGTAGTTGTTCAGAAGTCTATTTAGAAAAAGCTTTTGATAACACGCCATGGCGGCCTTTAGCGCGTTTAAAGAATGCTGTAACGCTTGGTGAATCATCATTAATGTTTTTAGTTCACCCCACTTTACTCGAATCAGAAATGCAAAAAGCTTGCAATGTTATTCGGGAAGTTTTCGAACTTGCGCGTACTCGCTAAATTATGAATATACTTTTACAGATATGCCTTATATTTTTTCATACATCAAAGCCGCAATAGTATATGCGTTAATAATGCCTAGCTAGGTTTAGGTGTAAAAATTTAAATAGGAAACTTCATGGAACGTTTGTTTCGCTCGTTATTAGATTTATCTCGCTCGCATAAACGAGTTGTTACACTACTAATAGACTCAATATTTGTATTTTTGGCATTTTGGTTTGCGTTATTTGTACGGCTTGATAGCTTGTATTCGTTTTTTGAATTCGGAAATTGGATAATCCTTGGGATTGTGCTTCCTGTAAGTTTAGCAGTATTTATTAAATTAGGGTTATACCGAGCTGTTTTACGTTATGTGGGAGCAAACGCAGTCGGGGCCGTATTACTCGGGACATTAATAAGCACTGTAACTATGGTCTTTAGTGCCTTTTTTATGCAGATTGGTATCCCAAGAACAATGCCTTTGATATATGCGATATTGTTGATTATGTCTATTGGTGGTTCTCGAATTATGGTGCGGACATTGATCGGGCGGTTAATTGCAGTGGGTAAAATACCTGTCGTTATTTATGGTGCAGGAGATGCGGGTAGGCAATTAGCAATCGCGTTGGTGACAGGCCCTGATTACTATGTAACGGCATATATCGATGATGATAAAACGAAGCACAATTCGATTATTCAAGGTGTACCTGTTTTTAGCTTTAATGCAATTTTTAATTTGATTGATCAAAAGAAAGTTGAAAAGGTATTGTTAGCTATGCCTAGTTCGAGTAGAGCAAAGCGAAAAGAGATTTTGCTAAAGCTTGAAAAGCTACCTGTTGAGGTGATGACGGTTCCTGGTATGGCTGACGTAATTGAAGGGAAAGCAGATATTAATGAAATTAAATCGGTTGAAATTGAAGATTTATTAGGTCGAGATTCGGTAGCTCCGAAAGCTGAACTGTTATCCGCAAATATAGCTGGGAAAGTGGTTATGGTAACCGGTGCTGGAGGCTCGATTGGTTCTGAATTGTGTAGGCAAATAATCAATTTAAAGCCAGCAAAATTGATCTTATTCGAAATATCCGAGTTTGCTTTGTACAATATTGAGAAAGAACTTTCTGAGTCTAATAATAAAAATAAGCTTGGTGTTGAGTTGATCCCGCTTATGGGATCGGTACAAAGAGTGAATCGTGTTGAAACGTGTATGAAATCATTTAGTGTGCAAACCGTATATCATGCAGCTGCTTATAAACATGTCCCACTAGTTGAGCAAAACGTTGTGGAAGGAGTTAGGAATAATGTTTTTGGTACCTATTATGCAGCTAAAGCAGCAGTGAATGCAGGGGTTGATACATTTGTTCTAATTTCGACCGATAAAGCCGTTAGGCCTACCAATGTTATGGGAGCGACTAAACGAATGGCTGAGCTTGTGTTGCAAGGTTTAGCACAAGATTCAGCTAAGCATAAAACACGCTTTTGTATGGTGCGCTTTGGCAATGTATTGGGCTCTTCAGGTTCGGTTGTTCCTTTATTTAGGCGTCAAATACAAGAGGGGGGACCTATTACTTTAACGCACCCTGAGATTACCCGTTTTTTCATGACGATCCCAGAAGCTGCGCAATTAGTGATCCAAGCAGGCGCGATGGGGCGTGGCGGAGATGTATTTGTGTTAGATATGGGAGAGTCTGTAAAAATAAAGGATTTGGCAACTAAAATGGTGCATTTATCAGGCTTGGAAGTACAGTCAGACACTAACCCTCATGGCGATATTGAGATTAAATGTACAGGTTTAAGACCCGGTGAAAAGCTTTATGAAGAATTGTTAATTGGAGACAACGTAGAGCTAACAGATCATGAAAGGATCATGACCGCTAAAGAAGTGATGCTGCCGATAGCTGAGTTAACGGTATTTCTAGATGCAATGGACATTGCGTGTCATAACTTTGATCATGAAACAATACGTCAATTATTGTTAGATGCACCTACAGGGTTTAATCCAACAGATGGAATAGGTGATCTCGTTTGGAATAATCGTGGAATCGTAAACTTACAGAAGAGTGGATTTGGCGATACCAAAGTTGTGAAGTTTAAATAATAAGTATCTCTGATACTGTATGATCTTAAAAAGCTGCTAGAGAAAGGCTAGCAGCTTTTCTTTACACAAACATTACTTGTTAAACGTTTTGTACGCTTCTTTTAATCGAGGTAAATGATGCTGAATGTAGCTTTCAGACAAACGACTCTGATTAAATAGCTCGGTTTCAATTGATGTATCATCAAACGGCAATTGACCCAAACCAAATGCGACGTTGTTATGTGATTCACCCACACGCGTTTGTATTCGCTCTCTCCAGTTACTCTTACCTTTAAGAACACCGTACGGGGTTGTATAGTCTTTACGAGGGGTTAAAGGAACTGTTAAGCCTACGCCGACAAAGCGACCAGTGGTATCTAGGTAGTAAATGTCTAAAGAGGTGTCACCAAACCAAAATTTACTGGTGAGTTTATAGCCGCTGTCTTTGTTGAAAAATTTACCAACGCTTGCAGATAAGCTGATGTCATATTCAGATAAGTTGTATTGGTAACTGGTATTGTAAACTGTTTTGTCACCATCATAGTCTTGATAGTCAAAATAGCCTAATTGCGCACTAACTTGATGTCGGCCATCTTCGCTCATCCACATACTTTGATGTTTAAAACCTAAATAGTCTGTAAAGTCATAGTAGTAGCCAATTTGTGTTTGATTGTAGATATTGAACGACAGCTGCCAATTTTGTTTGTAGGTTAAACTGGTAAGGCCATCTTTATGCCTAAATCGCGCAAAAGACTTGTTATCTTTGAAATCATCGGAAGTGGCAACACCTTGTGTGCCTGTAGCGACGAAAGAACCGCCTTGCCAAACTGGCACCTCTAGTTGCGCTTTTAAAGCGAGGGAATAATCAAGTACGCCAAGCTCAGTAGCAACGCCTTTAACAATATCAGGGCTTAATGTGAGACGTGGTTTGTAATACGGGCTATTAGTCGAGCCAAAGTTAACCCAAGTTAACCCACCATGTTGTATATTTACACGGTTGGTGATCGCCAAGTTAGGTGCACTACCAGATTGTATAAAATCTCTATATTCATCTAATTGACCTGATATTTGGATTTGCGGCACTTCAAGTTTTTGTAGCACCAAATTGAAGTCCATACCTGGGTAGTTAAAGTGCGCTTGTAAGCGACCTAATATTAAGCCAATAGCATCCAGTTCATTTTGGTTGAAGACATGGTTTTCAATAATGATGTGTACACTTGATAGGCTATAACCAACATGGATGTTTTCGAACCCATCAGCTAGTAATGCTGCTTTAAAGGCCATGGCTGTTTGTTCTAACTCTGAATCTGTGCCATTGTGTGTCACTACTTTTGATTTTAGTAGTGAGGGCTTACCTTTGCTAACTGTGTTTTCAGCTTGTAGAGAGCGCTGACTTGTGAGTGCAGCGGCATTTACTTTTGGGTTGTTTGAGTCAGAAGTGATGATCACCATTTGCGGTGCTGGTTTCACAGGGCTATAACTTTTAAGCTCAGGCTTATTTAGTTGGTATTTGAAGTTTACGCCGAAATACACATCATCTTGACTTTGTTTGTGATCGGAGTAATTCGCGGCTAAACTTATAGCGAGGTTGTTGCTTAACCATGTGCTAGGTATATGTAATTTAACCCCTGAGCTTGCGGCTTCACCATCATGTTCGGCTGTAATACTTAGCCAATCAGTCGGATGCCACTGTACACCTGCAAATGCCCCGTCTAATCGATTTGTTAAATTATCAGTTGAGCCTGCACCCAAAGTTAAATCGAAATCACCTAAACGTTTTGTGGCTACTGCATAGTAAGCTTTATAGTTGTTTGCCGCGCCGCCAATATCTTGTGCACCAATGGCAAGTGAAAACCAGTTATTAGGAATGAATGGAAGCTGGTACTTGGCATTGAATGATAAATCACGAATTTGTTCTTCACCTCTTGCACTTTCATGAAATAGGTTATCGTGAATACTCACACTGGCAATTTTACCACCGACCTCTAGACCCTTAAACACACCCGCGTTAATAGTAAAATTATGTCCATCAACGATATCTTGCCTAAATTCGAGTTGGTTATTATATTGTGTATGTAAACTGCCAAAATCAGCAGTATAGGCATTAGGAATGTTAATTAATCCAGTGTAGCCATAAAAAGATTGATTATCCGTTATTGCAGCCATCGCTGGTGAGCTTGCAATAAGGCAAGACCATATCATAGTGTTGGTTTTTTTGCGCATGAGTCAACCGTATTGTTGTATTATTCCGTGTCGCAACAACTCAAAAAAGAGTTTATATGCGTTAAAATACGATTGTATCGAGGTTAATTAAAAATACCAATGGATTACGGCTAAGATATGTAAATTAAGAAGGAAAATTAAAAGTATTAGCTGAAATTTATGATTTATGACAAATGTTTATCATATTAATGTTGTAAAGTACGATCTAGTGTTACACATCGCCATTATTCTGTTGGAACTTTGAGCTTCATATGCTACATTTGTAACGCTATAAGTTAAAATCAGTTGCTTGTCTAAGCTTTAGGTATAACTTAATTTTGGCAGAAATTCAGGGAGTGAAAAAAGTCCCTGTTTAACTTTATTAAATTTTAATGTCTAAATTGCCATTAACTGCTGCTATGCATATAGTAGTAGTTGAATTTAATGTATTGTTAACAGCGCACTTAAAAGTAGTTGTTAATTTTGAAAGGAACACAAGGATCAACCATGTTTGCTAATAAAAAATCACTTCTCGCTCTATCTGTTGCTTCTGCACTAACCCTTACTGGTTGTTTTAGTGACGACGATAACAATGTGGTTGTAGAACCACCAGTAACACCTACAGACCCAGTTGTTGTAGCGCCAACGACACCAGATGCGCTGTCACTTGTAGTGAATGGTAGTGTTGTAGATACAGTTAACACGAATGTTATTACAACGGCAAAAATTTCATTTTTAGAAAACGGCGCAGCTACTGAAAATTTAGTTGATGCAAATGGAGCTGTTCTTGCGGCAAGCATTGACACGACCGATGGCGCATTTGTATTCACAAATAAAGAAGGTGCAACGTTAACGTCAGTGACTGCGACGGTATCAGCTGAAGGGTATATTTCTAAAAGTTTTATTATGGACCTAACGGGTGCATCAGGTGTAGTACCTGTGCAACTGGCTTTAACATCAGCAGATGATCCTGCTGTTGTAGCAGACACAGTTTCAGAAACAGTTGCTGGTGGAACGACTGATAAAGAAATTAAAGCAACAGTTGAAAAAGGCAAAGCAGGTGCGGAAGTAAAAATTCCAGCAGATACTGTACTGCGAGATGCAGCTGGTAATGCCATAACAGGTACCCAAGTTTCTTTAAATGTTAGCTCGGCAGATACGAGTTCTAATGTTGCGGGTGCAATCATCCCTGAGGGCTTAAACGCAGGTAGCACGACAACGGTAGCGCAGCCAGTCGGTGTTGCAAACGTTGTAATGACAGATGACCAAGGCAACAAAATTAAGAGCTTTAGTCAAGATATTGAAATCACGGTTGCGATTCCTGCATCGACAGTGTTAAGCACTGGTGAAACGGTTAAGACTGGCGATAAGTTAAAACTGGCTTCACATAATGAAGACACGGGTAAGTGGACTAACGAAACGAACGAAGTTACAGTTGGTGCGCAAACAGGTGATACATTTGCTGGTAGCTTCATGACTGACCACTTAACATTCTTTGCTGCTAATGATGTAGCAGCAATTTGTGCTAACACAATTACTCTTACAACCACTGGTGATGATGTGCCAGCATCTGGCTTATTTGCGGTTATTCAATCACCTAAGCGCTCTGAAACAGTACGTATTACTGGTAACTCAACCGCGCTGAGCTTAAGCGGTGTTGCTGCAACAGAAAATGCAACTGTCACAGTACGAGATGGCAATGGTAACCAATGGGGTACTACAACAGGTAACATCTGTGGTACTACCGAGGTTGCATTATCAAACCCAGTTACATTTGTGGCAGAGTCATTTGCTGTAACGGCAACGTGTGCAAACGATACTAACGTTAGTGCACCACTTGGTGGCGCGGTAGTGTCTTATGCTTTAGCTAATAAAGCACCAGCGGTTGCGTTAGAAACAACAGCGGGAACTTACGCTCTTCCAAATATTGTTGAAGGTACTACTGCTACTTATACAGTAAATGTTATTCCTCGTGGTGTAGTAGTGGCTGATGGTGCGACTACGTCATTCACAATAACGCCAGACGGTACAGATGAGACTGGTGATGTACGTGTAACGTGTGAAACATCAACAACAGGTGCTAACTAATTTAATTAGTTAATACCTTAGTTAAAAAAGCCGCTTTTTAGCGGCTTTTTTGCGCGTGTTTATTTGTATACGTTTAGTGATATGAGCATAGTGATACGCACTTACTTATACGTGTTTTTATCGTTATCTGGCTGCGTTGCCATATGACAGGGAAAAGGGGTCCTGTTTTTTGTGTGGGCCTGTAAGCCACAAAAGGTAATACGGTGTCACTGAGAGAGAGGTTTGGAAAGAGGTTGCCTTTTTATGGCATATCAGTGGTGTCGGGCTAAAAATCGCTGCCAATGTACGTTGTTATTAATCACCCGAATAGGGGCGACGACTTGCTTTAAGATAGCGAATGGCGGTGGCGCTGTTAACACCTCATCTTTTAACCCCAATAAATAATAAAAAGCCGATTTATTGGCTCTTTGTAGCGCTGCAATCCGTATCTGTTGTTCAAAGTTGAGTCTTAAGCTGCTGATTGCGGTTTTTTGGCCTTGTTGATCAATGGAAGGCAAGTCACACTTTTGTAAATAGCCTAACCGTTCACCTTCACCAGAAAACCATATTCTGACCTTTTCACTATAACGGCCCGACTTACTGGGTAAGTCATACAGTAACCGAGCGTGTTGTTCATCAGTTACATGTTTGATGTAATCTTCAAGGCCAGCTTGCCACAAGGCGGTATGAATGGGAATGAGTCGGTGGCGAATTTTCCCGTGTGTGGTAAAGCTAAAGCAATGTACGCCGTCTTTTTTAATGATATCAGATAGGTTAAGACTGCCAATCTCATCGCTATAAGCACCTGTATAGTAAGCAATTAATGGTAACCAAAAGTGCCAGTGTTTAGGTTGTTCGCGTTTCTGCCTTTCATCAGCGTAAATATAACCATTAAAAAGCGTGTGTAGTTCCATAGCTGAAAATGCTCGGCGGCCTAAATGCGACTTCATGTAAACTATTTACCTACTTAATACCTAAGTCGCTAGTTTATATTGTATTTGTACGCTGGAAAAGAGGCTTGGCAAATATGCAGGCAACTTTACATGGCAATTGGCCGCTTAGTTAACCAGCCTTTACTTACATGTGCTGATAATACCAGCCGAACCAAGTTACTTGGCGTAACTAATACCGAGGTGTGAATACATGCAGTTTTAAGGGGGATAGTGTATACTGCCGCTCCTAATTTATGCGCTGTTATGATTGGCTTATGGTATGTTTGCCTCGTAATATGATCGCGGTTTAATATCGTTTCTGGATGAGGTTGTCAATGAGCCAAATGAATCAAGTCAAAAGCAATGATCACTTAATAACACAATCAGGTGATTTTAGACGCTTTTCCGTGGCACCTATGTTGGATTGGACTGACAAACATTGCCGCACTTTCCACCGAAAATTAAGTAAACATGCAGTACTATATACTGAAATGATCACAACGGGTGCGATTTTGTTTGGCAAGGGAGATTACTTGGCATTTGGTGCGCATGAAATGCCAGTGGCGCTTCAGCTTGGTGGGTCTGACCCTAAAGCGCTGGCAGAATGCGCCAAGCGTGCAGGTGAATACGGTTACAATGAAATTAATCTAAATGTGGGCTGTCCATCAGACCGAGTTCAAAACGGTCGCTTTGGCGCGTGTTTAATGGCTGAACCTCAGCTGGTTGCAGAATGTGTGGCTGCTATGAAAGCAGAGGTAGATATACCGGTAACGGTTAAAACTCGTATTGGTATTGATGAGCAAGATTCTTATGCATTTTTAACTGCGCTTATTGATGCATCGAAACAAGCTGGGTGTGATGATTTTATTATTCATGCACGTAAAGCATGGTTGAAAGGGTTGAGCCCCAAAGAAAATCGAGAGGTGCCACCGCTTGATTATCCACGTGTATATCAGCTGAAACAAGATTTTCCAGAGTTACATATTAGTATAAATGGTGGCGTTAAAACATTGGAAGACTGTCAAAAACACTTAGTGCACCTTGACGGTGTGATGATTGGCCGAGAAGCGTATAGCAACCCGTATATGCTGAGCCAAGTTGATGCACTTTTATATGGCGAACCCGCTTTTACACTAAGTCGGCACGATGTTGTACGCAGCATGTATGATTATTTTGAAGCCCAAATGACGCAAGGGGCTAATTTTTGGCACATTGCGCGTCATATGCTGGGTATTTTTCAAAGTCAGCCTGGAGGCCGCGCGTTTAGGCGTCATTTGTCTGAAAATGGCCATAAACAAGGGGCGGATATCCGCGTGATGGAAAAAGCGTTGGAATGCGTGCCTGAGTAATTACTAGGCTACATTTATTTAATACAACCATGCAATTAAATTGTGTGGTTTTTTAGTTTAAAACACCACTTTTTAGTCAAAATCATCAATTACCTTTTTTCATAATTTTATTTATCTCATGTTAACTAGCTGATTTTTAGTTTCTTTTTATCTTTGGCATAAAGATTGGAATGTATTGTTTATACATTATGTCAGTATTTTATTTACGCCAATGCAAAGGAGCCGACCATGGCCTTAATTAATCGAATTGAAGATATTATTAAATCAGAAGTGTCTGCGTTTTTAGATAAAGCTGAAGATCCACAGAAAATGACATCTCACATTAAAACCGAGTTACGAGATGCTTTGGCTGAGTGTCGATCTATGGCAGCGACCATTATTTGTGAACAAAAGGCACTCACACGGCAAATTGAAACAAAACAAAAGCAAGCTGATGATTGGCAGCAAAAAGCCGAGCACGCATTAACTAAAGCACGGGATGATTTAGCAAAAGCAGCGCTAAATCATAAATATACATTGATTGGACAGATTGATGAACTACAGCCTCAGCAATTAAAGCTAGCTCAAGCGCTTGAACAGTTAAATGCTGATGCAGACCGCTTAATAACTAAAATTAATGCGTTAAGTCATACCGAACAACAGTTGTTGCGACGTGAGCGCGTGGTATCAGCACAAGTACGAGTGAGACAAGCGCTCGCATCAGATAATGTTGACAATGTATTGGCTAGGTTTGAGCATTTAGAACGAAAAGTTGAGCGGATTGAATCTGAAGTTGAAAGCTATGATGTTGGTCAACAGAGTACACAAGCACAATTTGATGCGTTAGATAAAGAGGAAAAGTTGAGCAGTGAATTGGCGTTATTGAAACAGCAAATAGCGGCACGTACATCTCAGGTTAGCGCTTAACTAAAGCCCGTTTTTTTGCAAGTCAGTACATAGCAATAAAGCAACAACATCAGTTATTTTGGAGTTATTATGTATACACAATCTAAATCGAATTTTAAACAGCAGTGTTTTCGTCATATAAAAAATAAGAAGTTGGGCGGTGTGTGTGCTGGGCTTGCAGAGCGGTTTAATATGCCGCGTTGGCTGACCCGCGTTGTCGTCTTGTTTTTATTCTTAAAGTTTCCGGTATTAACCCTGATTGCCTACGGTGTTGCTTATTATACACTGCCAACAAAGAGCCATTAAGGAGGGCGCCATGAAAACTGTTTTCTTAATTCTGATTGCACTTTTTCTTTATTCAACGATTTCATGGCTAAACGCGCCACTTGCATGGCTGAGTATCTCAAATTTTATGGGTGAACTGAGCTGGGTTGGTATGGAGTTAGCGGGGTTGCTTGTTGGGATTGTCGCGGTTATCGCTTTGTTTGCGCTGGTAAGTATCGGTGTGGTTGGCCTTGGTTTAGTGTTACTTGTTGGAGGTATACTGGCTTTATTATTTAACTCTGTGGTTATTGCGATCCCGCTATTGATGCTGGTGGGGGTCGGTTGGTTACTAAGTGAGGGGGTGTCGACATGATTTTACACGCTATCATAGGCTAATTAGCACGAAATAGCTGACTTCATGGTATGATTTGAACCGTGGCTGTTTTATTTAAGGAAAGCATATGATTGCTAAGTATATTATGTTGAGTTCGAGTTTATTTTTTACAACGTTCGCTTTTTCTAATCAAAATCATGAGCATGTATCTGCTGGTGCACAAAAGCATCATCACAGTGAGGCGTATGTATCGATTGATGATGCAAAAATACGGGCTTTTCTTCCTGCTGCAAAATCAACTGCAGCCTACTTTACTTTAGAGAATAAGAGAGATACCAAACTGACCTTGGTTAAGGCAACCATTTCAGGCCTTGGTCGCGTAGAGATCCATGAGCATGTGCACCACAATGGTATGATGAAAATGCAGCAAGTAGACAAACTTGTTATCAAAGCAAAAACGCAAGTGAAATTTCAACCTGGAGGTTATCATTTAATGGCTTTTGAGCCAAAATCAGCGTTAACGACAGGTGAAAAACGCAAATTGACATTACACTTTGCAAATGGCGAACAAGTCTTTACACAAATACACGTTGTTTCTTTAAAAGACTCATTCAAAAAAGTTAAAAACGCACACCATCATCATGAGGAGTGATCATGCAGCAACATTTAAATAAAGTAATAGCAGGCTTCATTACCTTGTTGTTCGGTGGCTATATACTTGCTATTTATTGGAGTTCTGAGCCAGCGTTGTTTGATGTTATCGCTGCAGCTGAGCAGCAATCACAGCAAGGAACACAGCAGCGAGTGGTTGGCTATGTGACGGCAAATACATTGGTTGAAGTGAGCACGACGTTGTTAGACAAGCCCGGTGGGTATTTGTCGAATGATGTGCTGCCGCCAAGTGTGTTTATGGATAATATGCCAGCATGGGAGTACGGCGCACTGGAAATGGTACGTGATTTGGCCTTGTCTATGCGCAAAGACTTTAGTCGTTCTCAGTCTCAATCTACAGAGCATTTGGCACTTAAAAAAGCCCAACCTCAGTTCAATATTAGTTCTACAGCGTGGGCTTGGCCGAGCGCTGAAGGCGAATACCGAGTAGGTATTGAGCATTTAGTGGCGTATCGCGATCAGATTGCTGATCCGAATAACCGAGATAGTCAGTTTTATGCCAGAGCCGATAATTTACGAGGGTGGTTAAAAGAGGCTGAAAAGCGTTTAGGGAGCTTAAGTCAGCGATTGAGTGCCAGTGTTGGCCAAGATAGAGTAAATACAGACTTAGCTGGGGACAGCGCAGCTCATCAAGCAACCTATGCACCGAGTAGTACCCAAGTTAAAACGTCTTGGTGGAAAATTGATGATGTATTTTACGAATCGCGTGGCGCGAGTTGGGCGTTGTTACATTTTTTAAAAGCCGTTGAACACGATTTTGCAGATGTATTGGAAAAGAAAAATGCTCGAGTGAGTTTACAGCAGATCATTCGTGAATTAGAAGCGACTCAAGAAACCGTGTGGAGCCCGATGATCTTAAATGGCAGTGGCTTCGGCTTTGTGGCGAATCATTCATTGGTGATGGCAAACTATATTTCGCGAGCGAATGCTGCACTCATAGAATTAAGTGAGCTATTGGCTCAGGGATAAACTCGTGTTGCGATGTTACTTTGTTGCGTGCTGCTCATTATTTAGACGAGCAGTCGAGTTTATCTTCAATTGACTACGGGGCGCATTACAGTAATCCCTATTCGGGATGAGGTATTACTTGTGGTGAGTTACACTTGAATATGACCTCACTCTAGCGTCCAAATAAGGATATTATTAATAACGGCTATTCATCACTGTGGTGTATAAAAAGGCTTGTATAAAGCCTTTTTAGTACGCGTTATAAAATAGTCGGGTGTTTTACAAAGCTGCTTTACTATACCTATCTATACTTAGTGCTTTAGCTGAATGACTTAGACTGCGAGTTTTAAGTCAGTGCGGGTTAGAATCTATCGTTAAATAACTCGGTGGTTATGTATTAATCTAAAGGAGGGATGATAAGGCTTAGCACATTACAATAAACTACAAAAAATAATTCTAATTCCCTCATATCTTCATATTTTTTCTGTATAGTTAGCCTAAGTTTGGAATAATTATGGCACGTTTCAATGTATGGCTGAAATAGCTAGTATTGAACTTAGTGAACTCTTAGCGCAAGGATCAAAAATGAAAAAGTACTGTTTAGTCGCTGCTTTGTCTATGGCAAGCTTAGCACCCGTAGCACATGCTGATACACTGCTTGGATTATATTTAGGAGCTGAAGGCTGGCAGGCCGATAGCTCGGGTAGTTACCAAGAAAAAGGTAATGCACAAACATTTGATTTTGAAGATGAAACTTTTACAAGTTTTTATGCTGCGTTGGAACATCCGGTTCCACTGGTCCCTAATATAAAGCTCAGGTACACAGAGCTTGAGCTAAATGGCTCGGCAACGCTTACAGAAACCTTTGAGTTTAATGGCAAGAACTATACCGTTGGTACTCAGGCTAATACCATAACTGACTTAAACCATATCGATTACACTTTGTATTATGAATTGTTTGATAATGACTTAGTGTCATTTGACTTTGGTGTTAACTTTAAGCAGTTTGATGGCTCAATTAAATTGACCGGTACAGCCGATGGACAGTCAGTGACTGAAAGTAAAGACTTCTCTGGTGTGGTCCCTTTGGGCTACGCGCGGGCAGAAGTTGGACTACCAATGACTGGGCTCAGCTTATTTGCTGAAGGAAGCATGCTTGCCATTGACGATAGTAAGATCAGAGATTATCAAGTGGGTATTGCGTGGGAGTTTATTGATAATTTAGCGGTAGATGTCGCTGTACGTGCGGGATATCGTTCAATGAAACTTGAACTTGATGATGTTGATGACATTAGTACAGATATTGAATCATCAGGGCCATTCGCTGGTATTCAGCTGCATTTTTAAGCAATATTACCTTTAAGGTATTGTAAAAAACCCTGAGTGTTCAGGGTTTTTTTATGTCCATTGACACTCAAACTCTTCACTGAATATGTGCTCTAGCTGGTTTTTATATTGCTTATTGATGGGCATGGTGATCAGTTTTTTAAGTTCATCACCAGTTTGTGTTAACTTGTAATAGCTGAGTACAAGTTCGTTGCTTTTGGGGGTTAATATGAGTTTTTTTCCTTGAAAAGACAGCGTAAATGCGGTTTCGGGCTTTAGGTTTGATGATTCTATTTCTTTTCTGTAAAGTAAACCAATATCCATTAAAGTCAGAATATTAGGAAAGCTTAACCCCGCTTTACTTAAATTAATCGACTCCTTATTACCTTTTTTCAGCAAGTCAAAAAATGATGGTTTTTTGTAATAGCCAATCAAAATTAAGTAGCTGTCTTCTTTTTCTAAGTAGCCGCAAAGTGGCGCACACTTTTGTAGCGCAGTGGCTTCTCTTTGCGTCATCAGTTTCAATGTTTGCAAGCTTTTTATTGAAAAAGTACCAGGCGAGACAGTTTCACCAACGAGAATTTTGGCCCACAGTTTTTGCATGGCTTGGTTCGCAATGTCCTCAGCTAATCCAATAAAGTGTTCTAACCAGTCAGGGTCGGGCCGACCTCGGCTTGTGACATCGGGGCACAGTGCTAATGCTTGACCCATAATGGTTTCGATATTTAACTGTCTTTGAATTTTACTCAGCTGTTGACGCTTTAGCGCGCGTTTCAGCGGACTTTGATTACTTTGCACAACGTAATCAATTTGCGTTTTTCCTTTAGCGCTATAACTATCATCAGAGCCACTATGATTGCCCCTAAAAGGCTTTTTAATCATGGTGATCCCGAGTTTTTCTTCGATTAATAATGCCAGACTGGATTTAACTTGTGCATTTTTTACGGTCATGGGTCTGCCTGTAATTTTAACTGTGAGTTTAGGTTGTTTGTAGCTGAGATAATCATTTGTTTTAAAAAGAATTCACAGTAAAGTGCCATATACCCTCCGAGTATGCTCGAATGAATGGTTCCGTTCAAGTACCATTCAATTTTTGTACTAGATCCTGTAGGCGTAATGGTGAGTTTTCCGTATCCTGTGTGCTCGTCATTAATGAGCACAGAAAACGCCATTCGGTTTGTGGTTTGCTCTACAATGGTTATTTCTAAATAGCCAATGGTATGTTCAAGTTTTATATGTGCACCTATACCTGTACTAGGAGTAGATATTTTGGGAGACGTTAACCCCGAGTAGGTATGCCAAGCCATGATTGCAGGCCAATTTTTAAGGTCTAACAACAAGTTAACATCTGAAGTGTTTTGAGTTTGGATTGTTCTGCTTTGAGTAACTTGATATTGATGTGGCAGTATTAGCCCAAAGATTATGGCTAATAGCACAACAGATAGCAGTGCTTTCACAGCAGATATAAATAGTTTAATAATTAACTCCTAGCTTTATTTATCAACTTACTTCACGCAAGTGTTTGAACATCGTCTATAATATTTCTTGGGTGTTAATAAATTCTGAACGTGGTAGTAAAAATGTACCACATTTCGTAGTATGGTAAACAAGCGATTAAGCGCAAAGCTTTAACTTTAAAGCGGTAAGTGAGTTGAAGGATAGAGAATGGCGTCTGAGCAAGATGATTTTTTGTTTTTAGATCATGATGAAGATACGCATGAACAAGTGACAACCAGTGACTTTTGGGATGTACTTGTTGTAGATGACGATCCTGAAATTCATTCAGTGACGAAATTGGCTCTCTCTGGAGTTGAATTTTGGGGCCGTGCACTTCGTTTTCATCATGCTTATTCAGGAACTGAGGCGATTGATGCTTTAGTACATAATCCTGAAATATGCATTCTGTTACTTGATGTAGTAATGGAAAGCGATGATGCGGGGCTTACCGTAGTCAGACGTGTGCGCGATGAGTTACAAAATCATAATGTTCGTATTATTTTGAGAACGGGACAACCTGGGTATGCGCCTGAAGAGCAAGTGATCCGTGAATACGATATTAATGACTATAAAATGAAAACAGAGCTTACTCGCAGCAAACTTGTCACTTCTTTAATGACAGCGATCCGTTCCTATCAACAAATCTGTGAACTGGAGGCACAAAGCACAGCATTAACACGTATTCTTGAAGCGTCTCATGCCATTTTAGGGCATAGCGATATGAAAACGTTTGGTTTAGCCGTGGTTATGCAGTTAGCTAAAATATTGGGCAGTGAGCCCAACGGTATTGTCAGTGGTAATCATGGAGATGATAAACGCATTGTGGTACTTGGAGGTACATCGGATTATCAAGCTTTTTTTGGTCAAGGGTTGGAGCAGCTAGACAATGGCAGAGTTATTATGCAGGTTCAGAACTGCTTTGACTTTGCCAAGCATCAACAAACAGAGCACGACATTACGGTGTTGCTGCAAGGAAAAAACCGCCGTGCAGCAGTCTATCTAGAGCTCGATGTTAAACCAAATGCAGCGCAGCTGCAGTTTATGGAAATCTTCCTGGCGAATGTGAGTGTTGGTTTAGATAACATAAAATTATTCAATGAATTACGAGACGTAGCTTATAAAGATCCTTTAACAAAATTACCAAATCGAAGTAGTTTTTCTCAACAAGTTGAACGTTATTATATCGGAGATAGTACGACATCGTCGGCAGTAAAGAGTGAACTGCTTTTTGTTATTATTGATATAGCGCAATTCTCAGATATTAATAATGGTTTAGGGCAAGAAGTCGGTAATCAGTTGCTATTAGCTGTGATGCAACGGTTACAGCAAGAGTTTATCGATGCGGAGCTTATCGCAAGAATTGGTGCCGATGTATTCGGTTTGCTACTACCTAAAAGCAGCTTTGATGAGCAACATTTTATTGAAGCGTTAATGATCCCCTATCAAGTTAACGAGCATATTTTAACGATGCATTTTCATGTAGGGATTTGCGAACAAAGTGATTTCAGTAAACTGGGTATCGATACTTTAAAGCTTGCGTATATTGCGTTGAATCAAGCGAAACAAGGTAAAAAGTTTATCGACTGGTATTCACCAGATTTAGAAGAAAAAATGGCGTGGCGGTTAGGACTCATCCGACAGTTACGACAAGATTTCGAACAAGGTAAACTTGAAGTGTGGTATCAGCCCCAATTATCTCTTGATACGTTAGCGGTAATAGGGTGCGAAGCTTTATTACGCTGGCCTTCGGGTAATGGCCGCTATATTTCGCCGGCCATCTTTGTACCACTTGCAGAAGATGCTGGGTTAATTGTGGATATTGGACAGTGGGTTTTAGAACAAGCCTGTCAACAGCAAAAGCTGCTTGTGAGTGTTGGGCTAGATATCAGTGTTGCAGTGAACGTGTCGGTCCCACAGTTTAAAGTTGCAAATTATGCTCAAGGTGTAAAGAATACATTATTGGCACATCAAGTTGATCCAAAAAAGATAGAGTTAGAGGTTACTGAAAGTGTGGTTATGGACGAAATCGGGGTTGTTATTGACACTTTGCAAGAGCTTCAAGAGTTTGGTGTTGAAGTCGCAATTGACGATTTTGGTACTGGGTTTTCATCATTAAGCTACTTGCAGAAGTTGCCTCTGGCACGATTGAAAATTGACCGTGCATTCATTAAAGATATTCCAGACAATGACAGCGGTGCAATTGCAGATCTTGTGGTTTCATTAGGGCGTCACTTAGGGCTAAAAACGATAGCTGAAGGGGTCGAGACACAAGCTCAAGCAGACTTACTCAAGCAATTAGGGTGCGATGAAGTGCAAGGCTTCATGTATGCTAAGCCAATGCCGAGCCACGAACTCATGGACTTTTTGAAAAACTATAAACCTTAACCGTAATCAAAGTGACGTATCAAAAGGTGTATGTTGCTTGTTCCTATAGCGCATTTGTTTATCCGGTTCATTGGAATATTCTATAGTATGAGCATGCAGATAATTAAGTTATAATTCGACTCTTTTTTCCTGCAGGTACCACTATGAGCGCACTCAAAGCAGAACGATCGTTATTTTCTTACCCAAAATATTGGGCTGAGTGTTATGGCGTAGCCCCATTCCTACCGACGACACGTCAAGAAATGGATGAATTAGGTTGGGATAGCTGTGATATCGTACTTGTAACGGGCGATGCTTATGTTGACCACCCTAGTTTTGGTATGGCGGTTATTGGCCGAGTATTAGAGGCTCAAGGGTTTCGGGTGGGTATTATTGCCCAGCCAGATTGGTCAAGCAAAGATGCATTTATGACATTGGGTCAGCCAAACCTATTTTTTGGGGTAACGGCCGGTAATATGGACTCGATGATCAATCGTTATACCGCTGAAAAGCGTATGCGCCATGATGATGCTTATACACCAGGTAATGTAGGGGGAATGCGTCCCGATAGAGCTGTTGTTGTTTATAGTCAGCGTTGCAGAGAAGCATATAAAGAAGTGCCTTTGATCATCGGCGGTATTGAAGCCAGCCTTCGTCGAATAGCACATTATGATTACTGGCAGGAAAAAGTACGCAGAAGTATTATCTTTGATGCAAAAGCAGATATTCTAATTTATGGCAATGCAGAACGGCCTCTGGTTGAAGTTGCACATCGTATTGCCAAAGGGGATCCGGTAGCCTCCATTCAAAATATTCGTGGTACAGCAGTGATCCGTAAGGAGCCCTTGCCACAATGGAGAGGGAGTGACTCTACCGCGATTGATAAAGTGGGTAAAATAGACCCTATCCCAAACCCTTACGGTGCGGATGATGTGGGCTGTAGTAAATCAGAGTTTGCCAAAGCAGGTGTAAACCTAGCAGAAGAAGCAGCAAAACCGATAACAGTTCAGCCCCCAAGATTAAAGCCTTGGGAAAAAGTGTATGTAAAATTACCTGCTTTCGAACAAGTTAGTGTTAACAAACCTCTGTATGCACATGCATCTCGCATTTTACACCAAGAAACGAACCCCGGTTGTGCTAGAGCGTTGTTTCAACGCCACGGCAATCGATCCGTATGGGTAAACCCGCCTGCATTCCCTTTAGAAACCGAAGAAATGGATAGGGTGTTTGGCCTGCCATATCAACGTATACCGCATCCAAGTTACGGAGATGCGAAAATTCCAGCGTATGACATGATAAAAACATCAGTCAATATTATGCGTGGGTGCTTTGGTGGCTGTAGCTTTTGTTCTATCACCGAACATGAAGGGCGTATTATTCAAAGTCGCTCTGAAGAGTCTATTATTGAAGAAATAGAGCAGATCAGAGATAAAGTACCTGGATTTACAGGGGTGATATCTGATCTTGGCGGTCCGACGGCAAATATGTATAAGTTGCGCTGTAAAAGTAAGAAAGCAGAAAGTACATGTCGCAGGTTGTCTTGCGTCTATCCTGATATATGTAAGCATATGGATACTGATCACACGCCTACAATTGATTTATATCGAAAAGCCAGGGATGTGGAAGGGGTTAAAAAAATTCTCATTGCATCGGGGGTTCGTTATGATTTAGCGATTGAAGACCCTAGGTATGTTAAAGAGCTCGTGAGTCATCACGTGGGGGGCTATTTGAAAATTGCGCCAGAGCACACAGAGCAAGGGCCGTTATCAAAGATGATGAAGCCTGGTATGGGAACATATGATAAGTTTAAAGCGCTATTTGACAAGTACTCAAAAGAAGCGGGCAAAAAACAATATTTGATCCCTTATTTTATCTCAGCTCACCCAGGTACCACTGATGAAGATATGGTAAATATGGCGCTGTGGTTAAAAAGTAATGATTTCAAACTTGATCAAGTACAAAATTTTTACCCATCTCCAATGGCGAATGCAACCACGATTTATCACACCGAAATGAATTCATTACGGAATATTAAAAATAATAAGGAATCAGTTGCTGTGCCTAAAGGTGCTCGGCAGCGTCGTTTACATAAAGCGATATTACGTTACCATGATGCATCAGGTTGGCCTATGATCCGTGAAGCACTGCGTAAAATGGGTAAAGCAAACTTAATTGGTAAAGGGCCTAATTGTCTCGTCCCTGAAGAAGGGCGCAATGAAAAAGTAGCCTCTAATAAAAGGGGAACTCGTCCAGCTTTAACAAGGCACAGTGGGTTCAGCCAGTTTAAGAAAGCTAATACCAAGCCAAAAGTGACAAGTAATAGACAAAGAAATAATGCAAGATAATAGGCATTATTCCCATAAAAAACCTCGCTAATGCGAGGTTTTTTATTTTTTGATCTTTTGGTAAGTGGACCTTAATTATTCAGTGCTAATTGCAGCTCTCTATGACGCTGTAGCTGAGCCAATCGTGTTTTTGCAGCGGGTTTAAATTTAGCTAACTCATTTTTTGGTAAAGATTGAGATTTTGGTAGTTTTACTGTTTTTGGATTCTTATGTACGCCATTCACCAGAAACTCGTAGTGTAGATGCGCACCAGTGACACGGCCTGTTGCACCAACGGTTCCAATTTTTTGACCTTGCTTAACTTTTTGACCACTACGTACGTGTCGTTTATTTAAATGTAGATACTTGGTGACGTACTTACTGCCATGTTGAATGAAAACGTAATTACCATTGAGGTGATTGCGGCCTGACTTTATGACCTTACCGTCACCAGACGAGACGACAGGGGTACCTGTTCTTGCTGCATAATCAATCCCCCTATGTGCAGAACGTTTTCCTGTAACTGGGTGAAGGCGGCGGGGGTTAAAGCTCGAACTGATATACTTAAAGTTGACAGGGGCACGTAAAAAAGCTTTTCGCATACTGCGTCCCTGAGCAGTATAAAAGTTATCATCTGTGTGACGAATTGCGGTATAGCGCTCCCCTTGATTAATGAACTCCGCGGCGATTATTTTTCCATTGCCTATTTCTTCACCATCAACAAAGTGGGACTCGTACACGATGGAGAATTGATCGCCTTTACGAATATCATTTGCAAAGTCTACATCCCAGCCGAAAATATCGGCAAAGTTCATTATTTGGCGTTCGCTTAATCCCGCAGCAATACCTGCAGTCCAAAAGCTAGATGATATAGCACCACCCGCTGACTTTTCTACCGTCTCAATTTCCTTGCTTTGTATGGCTGTATCATAACGGCCCTCAGTGTTGCGAGTGACGAGCAAAGTATCTGTTTTTGATAATATGTACTTAAGCTGAGCAAGGTTGCCTTCAGGGCTGGTTGCAAAGCTTAACACTTCCCCTGGATGGATTTTTTTAAGTTTTCGTGTTTCAGCATTGGTGTTAACTAAGCTGTGCAGGGTTTTTGCTGAAAAGCCTGCCCGTTTAAATATTGTTGCTAAACTGTCACCCGATTTAACTGCGTGATCTTCAAAATCAAATATAATCTGTGACTCAACATTTTCTGTAGTCACTGAATTTAATTCTGTTAACTGCTCAGGTGATTCACTGACTTTAACCGGCAATTCATAGCGCTTGCCAATTTCGAGTGCCTTCTTATCATGATCTTTAGATGCGGTTGCTTTTTCTGATGGGATCAAAGCAATAATAGCCATTGCCGATGCAACGCCCAGAATTAGCAGTTTGTGTTTTTTAGGGAGCTTGTGCACCACGTTAACCATAAAGCGCCTTTTCTGATGTCAAGAAATATTATAGATATTATTGCAGGATATACGCAATAAAGCGCTAATACCAGTATTTTGTGCATTTAAACTGATCCCAATATAGGCTAGAATCGACAGATAAACTGAAATTTTTGGAGCGATGAATGGTGGACTTAGATACTGCATTTGCAGAGATAAAGCGCGGTGCAGAGGAAATCCTGATTGAGGACGAATTAAAAGAAAGACTCAAGTCAGGTAAAAAGTTAAAGATCAAGGCAGGTTTTGACCCAACAGCCCCTGATTTGCATTTAGGCCACACTGTTCTAATCAATAAGTTAAAGACCTTTCAGGACTTAGGTCATGAGGTGATTTTCTTAATTGGCGATTTTACAGGGATGATAGGAGATCCAACCGGCAAAAATGTAACACGAAAGCCATTGACTCGTGATGATGTGCTAGCCAATGCAGAAACCTATAAAGAGCAAGTATTTAAAATATTAGATCCTGCAAAAACGACAGTTGCGTTTAACTCCACTTGGATGGAACAATTGGGCAGTGCAGGCATGATAAAGCTTGCAGCTAGCCAAACTGTTGCTCGTATGCTTGAGCGTGATGATTTTAAAAAGCGTTATGCTAATGGTCAATCAATTGCAATCCATGAGTTTCTATACCCTCTAGTTCAAGGTTGGGATTCGGTTGCATTGAAAGCTGATGTTGAATTAGGTGGAACAGATCAGCGTTTTAATTTGCTGATGGGCCGAGAGCTGCAAAAATCAGAAGGTCAAAAGCCACAAACGGTACTAATGATGCCGTTATTAGAAGGGACCGATGGCGTTCAAAAAATGTCTAAGTCTTTAGGTAATTATATCGGGATCACCGATGCACCAACGGAAATGTTTGGTAAGGTGATGTCTATTTCAGACGATTTGATGTGGCGTTACTATGAATTATTAAGTGCCTTATCACTTGAAGAAATAGCGAGCTTAAAAGAAGAGGTTACGAATGGTCGTAATCCACGAGACATCAAAATCGAATTTGCAAAGGAAATGATTGCACGTTTTCACAGTGAAGAGGATGCACAAGCAGCGCATCAAGATTTTATTCAGCGCTTTCAAAAAAATGCGCTACCAGATGATATTCCAGAACTGACCATTGAAATTTCAGACGCCACAACGTTTATTACAGCTTTGTTGAAAGAAGCAGGTTTAGTTGCAAGTACTTCTGAAGCCATGCGTATGATTAAACAAGGTGCGGTTAAGCTAAATGGTGAAGAAAAAGTGACTGATACCAAGCTCGTTATTGAAAAAGGCAGCACGGCTATTTATCAGGTCGGCAAACGTAAATTTGCTAAAATAACCGTAAGCTAAATAGCGCGTCCCTTCGTTTAGGGTAAAGTAAAAATGGTCAGCAGTGCTGGCCATTTTTGTTTGCGTATTTTGAACTCACGTGTCAGCTAAGTATGGATTTGTCAGCCAGAATGATTGCGTTAAGAGTAGTTAACTAGAGTTTGATACACTATCCAAACTAGGGTTAATACTAACGCACTAAATAGGCGAACGCGGTTCAATAAGGTAAGTAACTGTATTAAGTCATCAGGCTCAGGTGGTCTACCACTGCCAATACGCATTTTATTAAACCGTTTAGCTTGGTACATACAAGGACCGCCTAGTTGGGTGTGTAGATTTGCTGCAAAGAAGCATAAAATCCAACCTGAGTTTTGTTGGTAAAAAAAGCGTGCGTAATGCTTTAAGTAATGGCGAACTTTTTTATAATTGAGACTGAGTGAGATCAAGAACACAAATGCACGGATAGGAAACCACTCTATAACTGTAATAATGGTATTTAGTGGCTTCATATAATGTATGTTGGGGGCAAGGTGCGCTCGCCATGCGTGATTACAGAGCAGCAGTAGTTTGTATATGAGAGCCAGTACAGGCCCACCAAGTAAATAGAATATAACCATTACGTAGTAATGTCTTATGGTCCGTAACGCGGTACTATCAATGCAGGCTTTTGCAATCCCCATGCTTGAAAGGTTTGCCACGTCCCGTGCAACGATAGTGGCCAAAAGTTGCTTTGCTGTGGCTTTTTGGCCCAGCTTTAATAAAGTGGCAATGCGTTTAGTACGATTTGTTGTTTGAGTGTCAAGACACAAATACAGTGCGACACCTCCTAACCATTGAGGATGAAATGCAAGTACGCTTATACCGACGGATAAAAGTAAAAATACTAGAATTGGAAGGCAGCAAGCCAGTGTGCCTGATAAGTATTGATGTGCTTTGTTGTTTGATGGTTGGTAGACGCGCTCAGCAATACCTTTAAAAACCAATTCTAAAAGAGTAAATGGGTGATAATTATAGTGCATAGGAAACAGATGAGCACATGCTATAGCCATCACAAAAATAAGCAAGCCCTGCTGGGCCTGCAGTAGCTCGAGTATCACGCTAAAGGGTTACGGTTGTTAGTTGCTCAAGCAGTTCGTTAACCAGCTTTGATGAGTTAATAGAAGCAACTTCCAAGTATTCTTCAAAGGACTGTGGCGACTCTTTTCCTGCAATATCAGATAATGAGCGTATCACAACAAAAGGAGTATGCAGGACGTGACAGGCTTGGGCAATGGCTGCTCCTTCCATCTCAACCGCGAGCATAGTAGGGAAATCTGTACGGGCTTGTTCAATGCGTGTCGGTTCACACATAAATGAATCACCAGTACAGATCAAGCCAATCATAGTTTGTGTATTGGGCAAGGTTGCAACACTTTTTTGAGCTGCTTCAATTAAAGCTGGATGTGCCGCAAAGCCAGCAGGCATCTGGGGTACTTGACCAATCTCATAACCAAACGCTGTAACATCAACATCGTGGTGACGTACTTCGCTTGATATAACCACATCACCGACATTCAATGAAGGCTCAAAGCCACCTGCTGAACCGGTGTTAATAATACAGTCCGGTTCGAAATTATCGATGAGTAAAGTTGTTGCAACGGTTGCAGCAACTTTACCAATGCCCGACTGAACTAGCGTCACGGTATGACCCGAAAGTTCGCCAGTATAAAATGTAAAGCCACCTTTGCTGGTTTGTGTTTTGTTGGCAATAGCATCTCGCAATATGGCTACTTCCGGCTCCATGGCACCAATAATACCTATTTTCATGATTTAGTTCCTAAACAAAGTTATTGAATATTATACCTAAGGTTGGCTTAAATGCGAGTTTGTAAAATATGCGTTTGCACAACAGAAAATAGCAGGAGGTTACCTGCTATTTTATTCTAAGTGTTAAATTTCTGCTAAATTAGTTGAATGGGCTTTTGCTTGTGAAGGCGACATAACCGCAGGTTTCTCGACTCGAGATCGTGACTTTTTAGGGGGGGGTGGGGTTTTACCTAGTTTAAATAAAATGGCGTTGCGTACTTCACTTGCTTTGTATCCGGCTTTAACTTTCATACGAATATGGGGGATATTGGCAGATTCAAGAGCACCATTGACGAACCAATCTCGTTGCGCTTTGTGCCCACCTTTATTACTGTTGTTTACTAGATCAACGGCAGCGACAATATTCAATGTTTCTTTATCGACAAGTACGTAATCGAGTTGTTTGTTTTTTGCTTTTGTGAGGGCTGCTCTGCGTGCTTTTTTTGATAAGCCGGGTTTACATTCAATTAAGTCAATGAGTTTTACCCGGCTCACAATTTTGAATTTATCACCAACAGCGCGCTCTAATAAAGTAAGAAATGATGCTTCAACAGTACTAAAAACAGATTCTTTACGGCTAAACGGATAGGGGTTGCCACCGGCATCACTATATTTTGCCGCAACAATCGACGCAACAACAACCAAAGCTAAAATAGATAATAAAGCGAATTCCATAGAACACTCCACAACAACAATTTGACACTTAATATCATTAAGCAAATGCTGTGCCGAGTTGTAGAGTGGTTCTAGTTTATTTTTAGATTGGCTACGATTAAGCTTTGTAGCCTTGATCTATGCCTTTGACTGCGTAGGCAACCGCATCGTGCGCATGCAGTGATTCATAATGGTTAATTTTCACAAAAAAATCTTGGTAGTTGGTCTGGTTGAACAGCGCTTTAAGTTTTCTGGCCGCGTCTTCGCAAAACATGAGATTTTGACCGTTTAAACGTGCAAACTCTTGCTCGTCTTCACGCTTTACGGCTGCTTGGACTGGGGTCTTTAGTTCATCTTCAACTTGATTAATGAGGGTCAATATATCGAATTCTTCGCAGTCGGATGCTAGTAAAACCTTTATATTGGCGATACTTCTTTGTGAGTGAGGTGTAGCAAGAACTCCTTCAGTGGTACCTAACCATGCATGGACTTGCTTAGTATCAACGGTTTGTTGTTGAAACTTGTCTGCAAAAGCATTTTGAATTAGCTGTCTAGCTAATGCTGCTGAACACGGGCAAGTGGATGAATAAGTAACGTCAACACCGAGCTCAATACGCGCAACACCATCGTTGAGTGTTGCGGTTACTGTCACGGGGTAACTTTTCCAACCTTGCTTTTGACTTAATAATGACTGACGGCGCAACGGTAATTCGAAGTGAATTGAGACTTTAGCCGCATTGCTTAAATCTTGGTGACTTGAGATAAAGCTATCAAGAACTTGTGTGAGCGTTTTAGGCGTAAGACTTTGTTCACACGATAACGTGTCTAAAGCCAAAAACAGCCGTGACATATGAATGCCTTTAGCATCTTCTTTTTGTAAGTTTACAAATGCATCGGCTTTTGCTGTAACATGCGTATCGCTTAGACCTTTACTGGCAAAAAGTAGTGGTAGTTCGATATTGCCCATGCCTACCCAGTCTAGCTTGCCTGTTTGCAAAGCGTCGGCTGAATGTGCGATGTC
Organism: Pseudoalteromonas sp. MMG012; assembly: GCF_018100875.1. Classification (NCBI taxonomy): domain Bacteria; kingdom Pseudomonadati; phylum Pseudomonadota; class Gammaproteobacteria; order Alteromonadales; family Pseudoalteromonadaceae; genus Pseudoalteromonas; species Pseudoalteromonas sp. MMG012. The sequence continues at coordinate 35,823 of NZ_JAGJEF010000006.1, read as the reverse complement.
TGGCATTGTTGTTTGCATGTATACCCTCATTGTCACGACAATTAAAGTCGCGCATATTACACTAAAACTTGACCATTTGCCTATGAATGTAAAAGAAATGGTATCGATAAAGTGTCATTTCGTGCAGTTGGCTATACAGTATAGAAACAAGCGATACGAATAACAGGGATAATTAGCTTCTTATTAGTGCTTAGGTATAATGGGCAGGTTAATAGGGTAAGTGGTAACTATGATTGAATCTTCTTTTGGCCCGTGGGGCCGTGTATTGGTAAGCCTTCTCAATAAGTTTGGTGATAAAGCAGCTGGATTATTTTGTTATGCATTTTTGTTGCTCGTATCCCTTATTTTATCTTGCATGTTTTATTACATTGCATTGGGTGAAATAATCATTGTTGATGTGTTAGCTGTACTATTTTTTGCAGGTGTAACGTCCCCAGTACTGATTTCGATAACCATTTATGCAATGCGGCAGCTGGAAGCATCGAAAATTTATTTAGAATCTGCCACTCAGCAAGAAAAGCTATTAAACCAAACACTCAAAGACAATATTAATCGTTTAAATAATGAGGTTGATGAGAGGAAAATGGCATTGCACGCAAAGCATCGTGCAATCGAAGAGCTGCGTAAAGAAATAGCTGAACGCAAGAAAACGCAGCAAGAGCTTGCACAGCAAAGTATGCTATTACGCTCAATAGTCGACTCTTCTCCTGATTTATTTTATTACCGAGATCAACATGGCATATTTGCTGGGTGTAATAAGATGTTTGAACTGGTTATTGGCAAAAGTAGTGGAGAATTAATTGGTCAGTCGGTTGAGAGCATTTACCCTCAGGATTACTTACCAGAGGTACTTCGTACTGATACTGAAGTGGCGACAACACAACAACCCATGACCTTAGATGTAGAGTACCCAGTTGATGGTGAAAGTCGTTGGTTCGAAATGCGAAAACTTCCTTTTATTAATGATAAAGGGGAATACATCGGATTACTCGCATTTGGCCGCGATATTACAAGCCGTAAAGAAGCTGAGCAAGCATTGGAAACCGCTTATAAAGACAAAGGTAAATTTATTGCAACCTTAAGTCATGAATTAAGAACTCCACTGAATGGTATTGTTGGTCTTACTCGTATGATGCTGGACTCCGAGCTCACCCAGCAGCAGAAAAGTTGGTGTAATACTATTTTTTCTAGTGCGGAAACACTTGGCAATATTTTTAATGACATCATTGATTTGGATAAAATTGACAGAGAGCAGCTTGATATTGCAACCGACAGTATTAATGTCTCTGATTTTATTAATGACGTGGTCAATTTTACCGGTCTTATAGCGGATCAAAAAGGTTTAGAGTTTTTAATTCATCGCACAGGAATTTTGGACATTTACGCATTGTTAGATCCAACTCGTTTAAGGCAAGTATTATGGAATTTGATTAATAATGCGGTGAAGTTCACTCATCGAGGCAGTGTGACATTAGAGTTTAAAAGAGAGAACCGAGAGTCGGGTCAGTGGTTATCATTTAGTGTTATCGATACTGGAATGGGCATACCCAGTGATCAGCAAGCGCGTATCTTTGACATGTATTATAAAGCGCCAGATACAACTGGTGCGAATGCGATTGGATCGGGGATTGGCCTGGCCGTAACAAAAGCGTTGGTTAGCGCTATGAACGGACAAATACATGTTAGCAGTATCGAGGGACAGGGCAGTCGATTTGATGTTGAAATACCACTGACACTTTGCAGTGCACCTAAGGTGCAAAGCTATGCAGGTAGAAGCCTATATATTTTGCTGGTGGAAGATGTGCCATTAAATGCTGAAATAGCAACTAATTTATTAGAACAGCGCGGGCATGAAGTGATCTGGGCTGAAACGGGTGAAGATGCTTTATCGCTGGTCGCAACAGAAGATGAACTTGATTTAATTCTACTGGATATGCAACTCCCTGATATTAATGGCGATGTAGTAGCAAGGGAAGTGAGGGCAGATAGTCACTATGATAATTTACCAATTGTTGCCCTGACCGCAAATGTGCGAAGTGCAGAGCAGGAGTTGCAAGGGATTAGTATTCAAGGCGCATTGGCGAAGCCAATTAATACAACACGTTTAGATAAAATGTTGGCAGAGTTATTTGGAATTGACTCAAATAAAGCGCATACAGGAGGCGACGAACAGTCAGTGATAGTGCTCAATAGTGAAGATTACCATTTGCTTGATGTAGAAACGATCATCGATTTTGTCTCCTCTATGGGTGTTAAGCCTTTTAAGCGCAGCAGTGATTTATTTGAAACGTTAAACCCTAAATATTGTGAAGAATTACGCAGTGCATTAAGTGCTGGTGACATTGAAGAGTATAGTTCGGTTGCTCATAAGCTTAAAGGAGCCGCAGGCTCTGTGGGTTTACAGGAAGTTCAGTTACATGCCAAAGTAATGGAACTCGATGCAGATAACGTTGGTGCTGACAAGTTAAGTCAGTGGGTTGTTGAACTCGAAGAGAAAATAAAAGACGGTCAAGCATCGTTAAAAGACGCAATTAGCGTACTCGGTTCTAATGAAGAGAGTTAGTGTTTCTTTAGCATGTTCGTATGTAGCATTAAGAATAAATAAAGGGGCTAAATAAGCCCCTTTATATAACTGCAAAACAGCCAGTATAATTAACCGTCAATTTTACCGATAAAACGATAACCTTCACCATGAATCGTGCTGATCAGTTCGCTGGTATTGCTGTCACTTTCAAAGTGCTTACGTATACGACGTATCGTTACATCAACGGTACGGTCATTAGCACGAAGTTCGCGACCTGTCATATGCTTAATTAATTGCTCACGGCTAAAAATTCTACCCGGTGAATCTAGCATTAAACGAAGTGCTCGATACTCACCTTTAGGCAAGCGCTTTGCTTCTCCCGCAGGAGACGTTAAGCAACGACTATTTTCATCTAATTCCCAACCATTAAACGTGATCACACCATTACTCTCGATGGCTGACTCTTCACCTGCTGAACCAGTTCTAGAGATCAAGTTACGAGCACGAATAGTTAACTCTCGTGGGTTAAATGGTTTTGTGATGTAATCATCAGCACCAATTTCCAGCCCAAGGATGCGATCAACATCGTTATCGCGACCAGTTAGGAAAATTAAGCCGATATTTCTTTTTTGGCGTAGTTCACGCGCTAAGATTAAGCCGTTTTTACCTGGAAGATTGATGTCCATAACAACAAGATTGACGTCGTCATGCGTTGTCAGTTTGTCATGCATGTCATCGCCATCAATGGCTTCAATTACTTTGTAACCTTCTGCTTCAAATAAACTAACGAGGTTCAGGCGAGTTACGTCTTCATCCTCTACAATCAGAATGACTGGCGTTTGCATTATAAATTAACCTTTTCGGAATATATTATTTACATGTTATTCGGTGCTATCTAATAAAACCGAATATTTACGATTATAGGAGTATATCCAATTGTTAACAAGTAAAATCAGTTGGGATGAAACTTAGAAACTGCAAGTAATCTAGATAACACAGTAAAATTATGCTGTGTGACCTGTTGCTTATTTATATACAGTCGGATTTTACTCCCTTCTTGGACCAATGAAGCGACACCACCATCTTTTAGAAACTCTATGCTATCTCCAACCAAAACCATATTTAAAGAGGTTGTATCGGTCCAAGTAGACAGTATATCATTTTCATTCGTTTCATCAATGTATGTGATATCACACTGTTGAGAAAGTTCCATTATATTTGAACTATTTTCTATTTTAATAACTTCGATTGGCCGTTTTCTTATTTTTAGTTTTTTATTTTTAGCTAAAATAGCACCAGGCCCAGTATTTATTTGATAAAAACAAAAGCGAGTCGATATTTTTGTTTGTTGATTAGGGAACTCAATAAACTTAGCCATTTGATATAAAAAAGCAGAACGTACCTCATTTGGGCTTTTTGCACAGGCAGGATATGCAAAAAGTACCAGTATAATAAATATACTTCGCATTACCCTATCTCTACCAAAGGCAATGTAATGATGAATCGAGTGCCGTTGTCATATGCTTCATCTAACGCGATATTACCATTTAAAGCTTGCGTCACTAAATTATAGACTAAATGCATACCAAGGCCGCTGCCCCCTTCACCTCTTTTCGTGGTGACAAAGGGGTCAAAAATTCGTTTACGAATGGAAATGGGTACTCCATCGCCATTGTCAGTGTAAATAATGGAAAGCTGTCCACTAGTCCGTGTAATATTTATATGAATTATGTTGTTTTCGATGCTTTTAAAAGCGTGGATCAACGAATTAGAAATGAGTTGCTCGAAGACTTGTTGTAAAGGGCCTGCTTTACTACTAACGGTTAAGTCTGTGGAGCATTGAACATCTATAACTGGTTTTTTGGTTACAATATCAGCTTTCATTGCTGTCATAATATTGTTCAATAAGCTGGTTACGTTTACATCAGAGCTGAGCTCTAGATCTTGGCTAACTGCAACGCGTTTAAAGCTAGAGATAAGATCGGCAGCTCGATTTAAGTTTCTATAGATTAAATCAAGGTTTTCTATACCATCACCAATGAATCGTTCGAGTTGCTTGGATGTTAAACTCTTTTGTTCGAACGCTGCTTTTATATCAGATAACTTGTCGCGTAATAGAGTAGAGCCTGTAACGCCTAAACCGATAGGGGTATTTACTTCGTGAGCAACGCCTGCAACCATTTGTCCAAGCGAGGCCATTTTCTCGTTTTCAACAATCTGATTCTGGTATTGGTGCATTCTTTCGAGGGTATTGAGAAGTTCTTGATTTGCTTCTCTTAACGCGATAGTTCGTTGATTTACTTTTTCTTCTAGGCTTTGATTGAGTTGTTTTATTTCTTGTTTATCAGCTTTATGGCGCTCTAATTGGTTTTGAGTTCGCGCCAGCATAACGTTTAAATTGGTTGCGAGTGTATTAACTTCTTCTATATTACTTCGCTTTGCACGTGCATTGTAATTGTGGTTTTTGGAAACATCTTGTAATAATAGAGATAGTTCCTCTATTGGGGTTGCGATGCGTTTTTGTATCCCTCTAGCAACCAATAACACTAACAATAAAACAAATAAAGTTAACATTATATCAACGAGTATTTTTGTATTAATATACTTATTTAACCTTTCCAACCCTCCTCGAATATAAACATAGCCTTCTATTTTCCCTTCATAAACAACTGGTTTAACAAGTTCAATATAATCTGCTGTTATTCTAGGGACTTTTAAGTCTTCTACACTATTTACTTTTAATGGAACAGGGGGGGTTTTGCTGGCGTTATAACTCGTGAAAAAAACGGGTTTATTGGTGACATCGTCAATGTCATAAATATGAATATTTTTTACAAGTTCAACTTTATTGAAAGATTTTAAGCGTTTTTCTTCTGTTTTTCTATCTTCGAATATCAAGGTGATTTGCGCATTAAAAGCGATGATTTCTGCAATCATATCAAGCTTATTGATAACCAGTTGCTTTTGTTCTTTGACATCTAGATAGGTAGAAATTGAAATTGATAGCGATAAACATAACGCAGTGACTAACATCACAGCGCTGACTAGGACTTTTCTTATACTTGTTTTTGGTGTCTGCTTAGCCATTAAGGACCTTTATTCAGCGTTTGAAAAACTTGATCCAAATGTGTTGATATGAATACATAACGCTTATCAATTGTGCTGTAGGTATTAGCTGTATTTGGAACACATACAACATCAATATTTGATTCAATGATTGTAAACTATTCACAAGTGTAGCAAAGAGAATGGATAAAATAACAATAAAATCCCTGATTATTCGTGTTATTTTATCCAGTAGGGTGAGAAGTCGGCCTGTCTGATTAGTTTTTATTAGCCTCATAGACAGTGAATTTGGTATTTCTTGCTAAGGTAGAAAAAGAACCAAATTGTTGTTCAAGTATTGGGGTGTACTTTAAGAAGTTATTGGCAACAATTTGTATTTTCCCTTTTGACTTTAAAAACCCTCGACTGTCGCTTAAAAAGCGGTCGGCAATCCCGTAGTCGGTTGCGATGCCCGTATGAAATGGTGGGTTGCTAATTACTAAGTTGAATTGCCCCGTTACATCCATCAGGCCGTCACTGAGAATCAATTTTGCTGATAGGCCATTTACCTTTAAGGTATGCTCGGTAGCATACAATGCAAGTGCATTTACATCTAGACAGTTAAGCGTGAGAGCAGCTTGCTTAATACCCATAAATGTCGCAATCAATCCAGCACCACAACCAAAGTCTAAAATAGCTCCTTTGTATGGCACATCAATATTCTCGAGTAAAAGTTTAGTCCCCACGTCAAGTTTTCCGTGATTGAATACGCCAGGTACGCTGACAGCGGTAAACTCTAATTCACCTACTTGTACTTGAAATTCAGACTGGTATTGTGCGATATCAAATTTAGGTAATAGGTGAAGGTCAGAGAATTCATACAAAACACAGTGTTTTGCGCTATCTAATTTGCAAAATAGATCAGCGTGTGGTTTGAGTTGTTTCTCAATTGATTTCACACCGCCTTTGTTATGTCCTACAACTAATAACCTAGTGTTACTGGTCGCAATAGCTCTAATATTATCGAGCATCATCACCGCTTCCGGCTTGGATTTAGGGTAGAAGTAGATGATGAGGTCTAAGCTGTCAATTGATGGCAGACTATGGTCAACAGAACTCAATATACCAGAGTGTTTTTCTGCAGCTTGATGATCTGCAATATTATAACTAAAAGCATGTACATCACTATTTGGGTTTAGTTGTTGTAATTGCAATAGGAAGCCATCCCTGTTTGCATTGATCACAAGAATCTTGTTTGCTTGCAACTCATCATCATTGCGCATTAACAACAAACTAGGGTTTGATAACTGACTCATAAGGCCTCATTAGGTTAGAAAGGGCAGGTGCTTTCAATTAATTACTGCGTTTAAACATAAGATCCCAGACCCCATGCCCTAGGCGATGACCACGTTGCTCAAATTTAGTCAGAGGTCGGTTATCAGGGCGGGGTATATAATCAGATGTTTTTGATAAGTTTTCGTACCCGGGTGCTGCATTCATTATTTCAAGCATATGTTCAGCATAATTTTCCCAATCAGTTGCCATGTGAAATACACCACTGACTTTTAATTTACTTCTAAGGCTTTCAACAAACTCTAGTTGCACTATGCGGCGTTTGTGGTGACGCTTTTTGTGCCATGGGTCAGGGAAAAAAAGTTGCATTGTGGTTAAGCTTGCATCTTTGATGCAATCAGCCAGCACTTCTACCGCGTCATGCTCAAATACACGTAAGTTGGTAATACCCGCTTCATCCGCTTCCATTAGGCACGCCCCAACTCCGGGTTTATGAACTTCAATGCCAATAAAGTTTAGGTGAGGTGCATTTTTTGCCATCTCGACCAATGATTTACCCATACCAAAGCCAATCTCTAGTACCACGTCGTTGTCATTGCCAAAGACTTCTGATAAATCTAGTAAACCTTGGCTATGCTCGAGGCCTATAGTAGGCCAGCATTTTTCAATTGCAGCCGCTTGGCCTTTGGTTAAACGGCCTTCGCGCTTTACAAAGCTGCGTATTCTGCGGATATATTTGCCTTCTTGCTGAGCTTGCTCAAGCCTAGTTTTACTCGAATCGTTCATAGTCATTCTGCACAGTGAAAAGTGGGCGCATATTATCCCTGTTCGACGCGATAAGTACAATAGCTTGACTGTTTTTAAAAGCTCCTTACACTGGCGGCCAAGTTGAATTAGTAAAGTTGCACCGTCAATGCAAGTATCAAATAGTCAGGGTTCGTGGTTTGCTGAGCAAGTAGTTAGTTGGTATCACCTTCATGGTAGAAAAACACTGCCTTGGCAATTAGAAAAAACAGCATATAAAGTATGGGTGTCAGAAGTGATGCTGCAACAAACCCAAGTTGTGACTGTTATTCCTTATTTTAATCGCTTTATGGCACGGTTCCCAACCGTTATTGATTTAGCTGATGCACCTGAGGATGAAGTATTACATCATTGGACTGGGTTGGGGTATTACGCCAGAGCTCGAAATTTACATAAAACCGCTAAAATTGTGCGTGATAAGTATAAAGGTTTGTTTCCAGAAACCATGGAGCAAGTAGTCGCTTTACCCGGTATTGGCCGCTCTACCGCTGGCGCCATTTTATCATTGGCTTTAGGGCAACATTATCCTATTTTGGATGGCAATGTGAAGCGCGTACTAGCAAGGTTCTTTATGGTTGAAGGCTGGTATGGTGTTAAGAAAGTAGAAAATAACCTTTGGGATTTGATTGAAAAAATAACCCCGCAAGATAATGTGACTGAGTTTAATCAGGCCATGATGGATTTAGGTGCGAGTCTGTGTTCTAGAGCTAACTTTGATTGTCAGGCTTGTCCACTAGTGACGGACTGCTCAGCGCATAAATACAACCAAGTAAGAGATTTCCCTAACTCAAAGCCAAAAAAAGCGAAACCGAAGAAAACGGTGTACCATTTAATTATTAAAGCAGAAAATAAACTGTTGATGGAAAAAAGGCCAAGCTCGGGTATTTGGGGCGGATTGTTTGGCTTTTTTGAATTTGAAGCTCATGAACAGGTAGAGCTATTTATAGCGCAACAGGGCATTGACGGTAATATACAATCATTAGCGCCTTTTGTGCATATATTTACTCACTTTGAACTTACTATCAATCCAATAATCCTGCACCTAGATAGTGTACCTGATTGCGTGCATGAACAGCCATTATTATGGTGTGACTTACATGACCCTGCACAAGTTGGTTTAGCTGCACCGACCAAAAAGTTAGTTAAAGTCATAGGCACAATGAGTTAAACTAACAGTATCTTCCTTAAGTAGGTAATAAGTTATGGCTCGTACTGTATTTTGTCAAAAATTACAAAAAGACGCACCTGGATTAGATTTCCAGTTTTACCCGGGTGAATTAGGTGAAAAAATATTTAATAACATCTCAAAAGAAGTGTGGCAGCAATGGCAGCATAAACAGACTATGTTGATCAATGAAAAACACTTAAATATGATGGACCCAGCACATCGAGAGTTACTTGAAGAGCAGATGGTTGGTTTTTTATTCGAGAATAAAGAAGTGGAAATTGAGGGTTATCGCCCACCAGAGCAAAAGTAAGTACGGTGATACTCAAAATCGTTTTAAAAAAGCCGCACTGCGGCTTTCTTGTTACGTCGACGGTGTTTGGGTTAGTGATCTCTTGAGACTGATATTTCGGCTAACCCAATTAATGCCTGCTTATACGGCGAATCAGGCAGAATATTGAGCATTTGAATGGCTTTATTAGCTTCAACTCTCGCTTTATCCATAGCAAATTCTAGGGCATTCGTTTCTGTTAGAGTGATTAGTATATCATCTAAATACTCTAACCCGTTGCCTTGCTCTATAGCATTACGTATTTGTGTAATTTGTTCAGCTTTTCCATGCTGCATAGCATATATAAGAGGTAGAGTCGGCTTCCCTTCAGCAAGGTCATCACCTAAGTTCTTGCCCATTTGCTCAGCATTTGCACTGTAATCCAATACATCATCAACAAGTTGGAACGCTGTGCCTAAATGCATTCCATAATATTTGAGAGCGTTTTGCACATCGGTTGATTGCTCAAGTACAACAGCAGGGAGTAGCGTTGCAGCTTCAAATAATTTTGCCGTTTTACTATATATAACCTGCATATAGCTTTCTTCTGTGGTGTCTGGGTCATTACAATTCATTAATTGCAACACTTCCCCTTCAGCGATTACATTTGTCGCATCAGCTAAAATTTGCATCACTTGCATATTTTGTAAGCCAACCATCAATTGGAACGACCGAGTGTATATAAAGTCGCCAACCAATACACTGGCTGCATTACCAAACTCAGCGTTTGCGGTTGGTTCACCTCGACGTAATGCTGATTCGTCAACTACGTCATCGTGCAATAATGTAGCAGTGTGAATAAATTCAACGATAGTTGCTAAAGTGACGTGCTTTTCACCTTGATGACCAAGCGCTTTAGCAGCCAGTAATGTCAACATGGGTCTTATTCTTTTTCCACCACTGTTAACAATATACAGACCAAGCTGGTTAACTAATGCAACGTCAGATTGCATTTGTGCGTGTATTAATTCATTGACGTTAAGCATATCGGTTTCGATTAACGCCTGGATAGCCTTAATATCCATCTTACTCCAAGCCAGGTTAAATAGATAAACGAGGCGAGTGTACTACAAAATTCCATTTAGCTCGATATTTTGTCAAAGAACAATAAAAAAAAACCTCTTAGCAGGCCATGCTGTTGAAAATACGTTCAAATACCGATGTTTTTTTGAGTTATAGAAGGTTGTCGTAAAAGAAGAAAAAAGCGCTTTGGTTTATGGCTTTTTTTGGATAGACTAGCAGAAAATAATGATTCGCTCTCTTAGCCGCTATTTTTTATTCAGTTTATAGAAAAATGGGCTTGCACGTAGGTTCGCATTAGCGTAAACTTCGCGCCCTATTGAAGAATATTAAGTTGCGTCGATTTGAGGGCGCACAAGCGGAGTTAATTATGTACGCGGTTTTCCAAAGTGGTGGTAAACAGCACCGTGTGACTGAAGGTCAAACGATTCGTCTAGAAAAATTAGACGTTGAGACTGGTGCAGCAGTTGAATTTGATTCAGTACTTTTAGTTGCTGATGGTGAGAAAATCGAGATCGGTGCACCGTTCGTAAACGGTGGCAAAGTGACAGCTGAGGTTGTTTCACACGGTCGCGGTGAGAAGATTAAGGTCGTTAAATTTAGACGTCGTAAGCATTCTCGTAAGCAGATGGGCCATCGTCAATGGTTCACTGAAGTTAAAATCACTGGCATTAGCGCTTAATTTAGAGGTACAGAAAGATGGCACATAAGAAGGCAGCTGGTAGTACTCGTAACGGTCGCGATTCAGAAAGTAAACGCTTAGGTGTGAAACGTTTTGGTGGCGAATCAGTTTTAGCGGGTAACATCATCGTACGTCAACGTGGTACTCGTTTCCACGCTGGTTCTAACGCAGGTATCGGTAAAGACCATACAATTTTTGCAAAAGCAGACGGTAAAGTTGTTTTTGAACAAAAAGGTCCATTAAACCGTAAATACGTTAGCATCGTTGCTGAGTAATCGGTAAAGATTAAAAAAAACCCCGCTACGGCGGGGTTTTTTGTTTTTATAGAACCTCCTAACGAAGTGATATGCAGTGGCAAAGTGAAGCAAACTGCAATAATGACTAAAGATTTTGTCTTATTAGTATTATACTTCGGGAATCAGAACCCCCCAGTCAAAAGAGAGTAACCATGAAGTTTGTCGATGAAGTTGAAATTCGCGCAGAAGCGGGCGATGGCGGTAGTGGCATTGTGTCATTTCGTCGTGAGAAATACGTCCCTGATGGCGGCCCTGATGGCGGTGATGGTGGTGATGGTGCAAGTGTATACTTACTAGCAGATGAAAACTGGAATACATTGGTTGATTACCAATTTGAACGTTTTCACCGTGCGGAGCGTGGAACGAATGGACAGTCACGTAATTGTACGGGTAAAAAGGGTGTTGATCTTTACTTGAAAGTACCAGTAGGAACGCGTGTAAGCGACGTTGATACGGAAGAGTCACTTGGTGATTTAACACAGCATGGGCAAAAATTACTTGTTGCAAAAGGGGGCTTTCATGGATTGGGGAATGCGCGCTTTAAGTCAAGTGTAAACCGTGCACCTAGACAGAAGACGTTAGGTACTAAAGGTGAAGTTCGTAACTTAAAATTAGAATTATTACTACTCGCTGATGTTGGTTTGCTTGGCCTACCCAATGCTGGTAAGTCGACATTTATTCGCAGCGTTTCAGCAGCAAAACCTAAAGTGGCAGATTACCCATTTACTACCTTGATCCCAAACTTAGGTGTTGTTCGCCCTGAGGCAAGTAAGTCGTTCGTAATCGCTGACATCCCAGGCCTTATTGAAGGTGCGTCGGATGGTGCAGGCTTAGGTATTCGCTTTTTGAAGCATTTAGAACGCTGTCGTGTACTTTTACATATTATCGATGTGATGCCTGTTGATGGCACCGATCCAGTAGATAATGCATTCTCAATTATTAATGAGTTACACCAATATAGCCCTAAACTAGCAGAAAAGCCTCGCTGGTTAGTATTGAATAAAATAGATCTATTGCCCGAGGACGAAGCTGAGGCCATTTGTGAACGTATTGCACAAGAGCTTGATGCAGAGAAGGTGTATCAGGTCTCCGCTATTAATAAACTAAATACCCAGCCATTATGCTACGACATTATGACATTGCTAGACAGCATGCCTAAAGACAAGTTTGAGGTAGAACAAGAGCAAGAAGAAGTCGAGTTTAAGTGGGATACCTATCATCGTAAAGCAGCTCAAGAAGCACAAGACGATGATGACTGGGATGATGATTGGGATGAAGATGACTACGATGTAGAAGTTGTCTACGAACGATAGCCTGAGATGGTAGTATTAAAAAAGGGCTGTAAGCCCTTTTTTAATACTTAATAAGCATAGGAGTGAATGTGATAATTTCAATGATTGCAGCAATGGCGGATAATCGAGTGATTGGGCAAGGTAATAAAATGCCTTGGCACCTACCGGCAGACTTACAACACTTCAAACGAGTTACGTTGAATAAACCAGTCATTATGGGTCGGAAGACTTTTGAGTCTATAGGGCGCCCTCTTCCCAATAGACGGAATATAATTATTAGTCGCAATCTAGATTATAATGCGCAAGCAACGGAGGTTGTTACATCTGCTGACGCTGCACTTGCGTTGGTTGAGGGGGAAGCAGAGGTTATGATAATAGGAGGGGGCTTGGTATATGAACAATTCCTTCCTTTATGTGAACGACTTTATTTGACTTTCATTGACTTAACGGTTGAAGGAGATACCTGCTTTCCAGATTATGAGAAGGTAGGGGAATGGCAGGAGATGGAAACGCAACATAATGAAGCGGATGATAAAAATATATATAGTCATAAATTCGTAACCTTACAGAAAAAATTATGAGTTTGTTGCTAACAATTATATAGATTGCTACAATTATATAAGTGTTGGGGTACGAATAAAGTATTATTGAAGGGTCTAAAATGAAATTAACTACCGTGCTAGTGTCAGCTTCTTTATGTGCTGCGTCTTTGTCTTTTAGTCAAAATGCACATGCTGATGCACAGCTTGCAGCATCTTTGTGTGAATATGTTGCCGCTGATGACAAAGGGCGTTTACGTAAAAAGCTAAAAAGCTCACGAGTGAAAATTCGTAATATCTACGATGCGATTCAATGTAATGGTAATAACTTGTTACGCCATGCAATTGCGAGCAATGCTGCAGGTGCAGGTGAATACATAGTTAAAAATTTACCGAAAAGTGCGCTAGTTGATGGTGCTGATATTTCATGGGCTGAAGGTAATGGTCACAGTGGTTCGCCACTTATCGCTGTTATTAAAGCGCGTGCAGGCCTATAAATTATTAAACGCGGATTTCGTGTTTATGTAAAATAGGTTGAAAACCTTGGAAGTATCCAAGGTTTTTTTTGACTAAGGTAGTTCCCTTTTTTAAAACTTAATCGCTATTAATAATTGTATCCAGATGTTGTACATCACACTACTAGCGGCTGCGTGTAAGCTATAAAAGGATTTTGGGTTTACTACTTACTTGTTATTTTTTACTGCTGCTACGATAGAGACCTCAACGAGTAACTCAGGTCTAGCCATTGCAGCTTGCACACATGCTCTAGCTGGTGCGTGCCCCTGAGGTACCCACGAGTCCCATACTGCGTTCATTTCTTTAAAATATGTCATGTCACTAATATACACGGTAGCGCTGAGTAAGTGGTATTTGTCACTATTAGCTTCAGTGAGTAATATATCTACTTTGTCTAACATGGTTTGTGTTTGTTCTGTTATCCCTTTGGTTGCATCACTACATACTTGGCCACATAGATAAATTGTATTGTTATGGATGACAGTCCGACTCATTCTTTGATTGGTTTGTTTACGCTCAATATTCATTCAAGATCCTAACAGTAATAGTTACTCTAATTATAAACAGGTAACTAGCCGATATGTATCCAAATTATATAGTCTTTTTACGTATATATAATGGATAAGTGCTATGACTGAGGCCGAAGTATCCGCTCCTATTTTGATGTACACTGAAGGTAAAAACGTTACACCATTATAAATAGTGAGCTAAACAGGGATTATGATTAAGACTAAAGACTCTACAGAGACTGTATTGATAATTTCACTTATTATCGCAATGTTGTTATGGGGGACAAGTTGGGTTTCTGGGAAAATTATTGCTGATATGGCGCCGACCAAAGTAACAACATTTTACCGCCTGGCGATAGCTACTTTGAGTATGCTACCAATATTGTTTGTTGTGCGCAGGTTTAAATTTGTGACGCTAAAGTTTTCTCGTAACGCTTTGCTGTGGTCGTTACCAGCAGGGGCATTGCTTGCTGGATACAATCAACTATTTTTTCTCGGACTTCATAATGGCTTACCTGGAAAGGGTGGTATGCTTGTGACGACGATAAACCCGTTATTCACGTTTTTATTAACGAGTCTTGTATTTCAACAGAAGCTAAAGGTAGTGCAAGGTATGGGCCTAACATTTGGGCTAATTGGTGGGTTGTTTATGATTGAAATATGGAGTTTCAACTTAGATCAATTACTTGCATCAGGTAATCTCTACTTTATTCTCGCGGCTTTCACGTGGGCCATTTTAACAATTATTAGTCAAATAGGCGGCCGATACGCCGATTTCCTACTGTTTAGTACGTTTATGTATGGGTTCGCGAGCTTAATCAGTTATGGGTTTGCGTATAGCTACTCACCACTGAAGTCGATGGTAATATATTCTTTAGAGTACTGGTTACATATGGCTTTTTTATCAACTGTCGTGGTAAGTGTTGCTACGAGTATTTTTTTCTTGGCGACACAGCAGCTAGGCTCTAGTCGTTCAAGCTCTTTTATTTTTGTCGTACCTACTTCAGCGATGGGGTTGTCTGCGTTGTATTTTGGTGAAACATTGTCTGCACCAGTTGCTTGTGGTGGCGTGTTGGCTATTTCGGCTGTTTATTTACTGAATTTTAATAAAGAAAAAGCGAGCAGTAATTGATTGCTGGGAAGGGGGATATTGTTTACTTGTGCTTTAAAGGTGCTCCAAACAGTGTTTTTATTATGTTTCGTACATTTTTTTGTTTTTTTAAATTATTAAAAAGTATGCCCCATGGTGTAAAAATAACGTCTAAAAATGACATCGAGTAGCGATGTTCATTAACACCAAATACGAGTACCTCATTAGGGTTATAAGTTTGAAAGGTACCGAATAGTTTATCCCAAATAATAAGTACTCCTGCGTAATTCCTATCAATACAATGTGGATTCGTTGCATGGTGAATACAGTGGTGACGGGGAGTATTAAAAATGCTCTCAATGTATTTTAATTCAGGCCCTATTTCGGTATGAATAAAAAATTGAAAAGCTAAGTTCAATGCAACTAAACTGAAAACGAATTGTGGCGGGTAACCAATTAAGATCAATGGTATCCAAAACAGCCACATCCCCGTTAGAGGATAAAATAAGCTTTGTCTTAAAGCGGTTGAAAAATTCATGTGGAGTGAGCTGTGGTGGACAACGTGTGCACTCCACAACCAAGCACATTGATGGCTAGCTCGATGAAACCAATAATAAAGAAAATCTTGTAATACAAAGGCTGGGAGTACCGCTAAAAATGAGATTTCAAATGAAAATAAAGAAAAGTTTAAGTGTAGCCAGATTAATAGTGGCATAAGCAATATCATGACAAGCATATCTACTATTTGATGCGACAGGGCCAAAGAAATATTTAAACATAGCTCTTTGAGTGAATATTTATTTTTGAGCTTTAACCGCTCTAGCACAATCGCAGTTATAAACAGTGGACTAAGAAGTATGAGTATGTATTCAACTTTCATTGAGTACGCTCCACAAGCGTTTACCAGCCCGTTTGAAATCGTAATATAGCACAGCTTTTAATAGCCACGCGGGTAGCCAGGTATTGCTGGTTCCTGAAATTTTATAGTGCAAAAAATGTTGCGTATTTGAATTGATGTAATTAATTTCACCGAGGTGCAGCTTAATTGGACCGTTACCTTCTATCTGATAAGTTAGGGACGTATCTGAAAGTTGGATAACACGCTCTGTAAATTGATGTCCTCGCATTGAAACAAGCCGACGCTCTGTCTGTTCTTTATTGTCGAGAGCTGTAATTTGGGCGCGAAAAATATGACTTAAAAACTGACAATCAGTCAGCTGATAAAAGTTGAATTCACTTTCTTTAGGTAGCTCTATGATTATATCAAGTAAAGTCATTTGCGTTCTTTCTACAATAAAGTCAAAGCTAGCATATTGTATTTAAGGTGGGCATACTTGACTGAAGAAGCCATTAATTTGTCATTAGGCGCCAAAGTGTCAGATGTTAGTCAAGAATATTGTAAAGTCGTTGCGCACTATTTACCTGAACGGTATTGCGATTGCAGGCGCATTCCTATGGCTGCTTATTTACAAGCAATCGATACAGCCGTAAAAATACAAGGTGATAGTTTATGGGGGTTTAATACCGGAAAAGCGATTACGAGTGCAGAGTATGGCTTATTGGGGTATTTGGTAGAAACCAGTGATACCGTCGGATGCGCAATAGATTGGCTACTGCAATTTGACAAAACGGTTGCTAATATTGGTGATATACAATTCACGGTTTGCGATAGCAGTGCAACACTTGTGTGGCGACCTTACTTTCATAACCGTCATGCAGTACTGAGAAACATGACTGCATGGGTTGCAACAGTTAGACGGATATCAGGGCAAGCCTTAACACCGAGTGAAATGCATTTTAGTGATGCGTTTACGCATGAACAGCTACGTTTGATGGAAGTGTGGTTTAATTGTCCAGTTAAAGATAAGCAAACATCGAATAGAATTGAATTCCCAGTTTCATTGTTAGCTGTGAAATTAATCACCCGTAATGAGGTAATTCAAGCTCATTTATTAATATCGATAAACGAGCTTGCTAGTGGCTCTGCTGGTGAGCATCAATGGCTCTCTCAACTACAACTTGTTTTACATAGTTGTGATTTACATACTCTCACGTTAAGCGTATTAGCCCAACACTTGAGCGTGTCGACACGGACTTTACAACGAAAACTAACAGCACAAAAACTGAGTTTTAGCCAACTAAAAGATAAAGAGCGGTTACGGCGTTTTGGGCAATTTGGGTATGCTATGCGAAAACAGGAATTAAGTGATTTGTTGGGTTATAAAGAGCAGGCGTCATTAAATCGAGCTGTACGGCGTTGGTATGGGATGTCGCCAAGTGCATACTTAAATGAGACTAAAAATAAGATATAAAAAACGCGGTGTATGGTACACCGCGTTTTTCAGTAGTATATTTCGGGCTAGATTATAACCCAGCGGCAGCTCGCAGAGCATTTGCTTTGTCAGTTGCTTCCCATGGGAACTCTTCACGACCAAAGTGGCCATATGCCGCTGTTGGTTGATAAATAGGGCGTTCAAGGTCAAGCATCGTTAATAGTCCGTATGGACGCAGATCAAAGTGTTCACGAACAAGTTCAACTAAGCGAGATTCTTCGAGTTTACCGGTGCCGAAAGTTTCAATACTGATAGAGGTTGGTTCAGCAACACCAATGGCATAAGAAACTTGCAGCTCACACTTATCAGCCAAGCCAGCCGCTACAATGTTTTTAGCAACATAACGAGCGGCATAAGCAGCTGAGCGGTCAACCTTTGATGGGTCTTTACCAGAGAAAGCCCCACCACCATGACGCGCCATACCACCATATGTATCTACGATGATTTTACGGCCAGTTAAACCACAGTCACCCATAGGGCCACCGATCACGAAACGGCCAGTAGGGTTGATGAAAAACTTAGTTGCTTTAGAAATAAGCTCAGCAGGCAATACTGGTTTGATAATTGTTTCCATTACAGCTTCAACTAAATCAGTTTGCGAAACAGTATCACAATGCTGAGTTGAAAGAACAACAGCGTCAATACCAACGGCTTTGCCATTTTCGTATGCGAATGTCACTTGAGACTTTGCATCAGGGCGCAACCAGTTAAGCTCACCGCTTTTACGTACTTGCGCTTGACGTTGTACAAGGCGGTGAGAATAAGTAATTGGGGCGGGCATGAGTACGTCAGTTTCATTACATGCGTAACCAAACATTAGACCTTGGTCACCTGCACCTTGCTCTTCAGCTCGAGCACGGTCTACACCTTGGTTGATGTCAGGAGACTGTTTACCAATTGTGTTTAAGATGGCACAAGAATCAGCGTCAAACCCCATATCTGAATGAGTATAACCAATATCACGAACGGTCTTACGTGTAAGTTCTTCAATGTCTACCCACGCGCTAGTAGTGACTTCACCACCAACCATGACCATACCGGTTTTGACGTAAGTCTCACACGCCACACGTGCTTTTGGGTCTTGTTCAAGAATTGCATCAAGTACCGCATCGGAAATTTGATCGGCGATTTTATCCGGATGGCCTTCAGACACAGACTCAGAAGTAAATAAATGTTTTGCCATTGTATGTATGCTCACAAATATGCGCTTCACAAACAACAGAGATAGCGCAGGAAATAAAAATGTATATTCACTATTCTAACCAAAACAAGCAGCTCTGCATAGTTTTTTTACGCCTAGACGTCTAAATAGCTTCTCTAAAAAGAATGTGAATATAAAATTCATCTTGTACCTTTTTTTTTCTAAGAAATGTCGTTGCAGTCAACCATTGAAATGAGTAAGAATGGGGTACTTAACAATTATACCCGCGAATTTTAAGGTAGGAGAATTCATGCCATCTCGCAAAGAACTAGCAAATGCAATCCGCGCCCTGTCAATGGACGCAGTTCAACAGGCCAAATCTGGTCACCCCGGTGCCCCTATGGGTATGGCGGATATCGCCGAGGTACTTTGGCGCGATTATTTAAAACATAACCCAAACAACCCTGAATGGGCTGATCGTGACCGTTTTGTATTGTCAAATGGTCATGGTTCAATGCTCATTTATTCTTTGCTACATTTAAGTGGTTATGATCTATCAATTGATGACTTAAAGAATTTCCGTCAGATGCATTCGAAAACACCGGGTCACCCAGAGTATGGTTATGCGCCAGGTATTGAAACAACGACGGGGCCATTAGGCCAAGGTATTACTAATGCTGTAGGTATGGCGATTGCCGAGAAGTCATTGGCAGCACAGTTTAACCGTGATGAACACGATATTGTTAACCACTTCACTTACGCATTTTTAGGTGATGGCTGCTTGATGGAAGGTATTTCACATGAAGCTTGTTCACTTGCTGGTACGTTAGGGCTGGGTAAACTTGTCGCTTTTTGGGATGACAATGGCATCTCAATTGATGGGGAAGTGGAAGGCTGGTTCAGTGATGACACTCCTAAACGCTTTGAAGCCTACGGCTGGCATGTTATTGCTGATGTTGATGGGCATGATAGTGATGCCATTAAAGCTGCAATCGACGCTGCGCGAGCTGAAACAGGTAAACCAACATTAATTTGTTGTAAAACGATTATTGGTTACGGCTCACCAAACAAATCAGGCAGCCATGATTGTCACGGTGCTCCACTTGGTGACGAAGAAATCAAAGCGGCACGTGAGTTTCTTGGTTGGCAACATGGTGCATTTGAAGTACCTGATGATGTATATGCAAAATGGGATGCATCTGCGCGCGGTCAGCAAGCTCAGAGCCATTGGCTGATTAAATTTACTGAGTATCAAATTGAATACCCAGAATTAGCGGCGGAATTTGAACGTAGAATGAAAGGTGAGTTGCCGCAAAGTTGGACTGAACAGTCAGAAGCTTATATTGCACAACTTCAAGCGACCCCAGCAAACCCTGCAACTCGTAAAGCATCGCAAAATGCGTTAAATACTTATGGTCCTTTGTTACCAGAGTTTATGGGTGGCTCAGCAGATTTAGCCGGATCAAACTTAACTATTTGGGATGGCTCAAAAGGATTGACTGCTGAGGACGCTTCAGGTAACTACATTTATTATGGCGTACGTGAGTTTGGGATGTCGGCTATTATGAATGGTATCGTGCTTCATAAAGGTTTTATTCCATACGGTGCTACGTTCTTAATGTTTATGGAGTATGCACGCAATGCTGTTCGTATGGCTGCACTCATGAAGCAACCGAGTATTTTTGTTTATACGCATGATTCGATTGGTCTTGGTGAAGATGGACCGACGCATCAACCTGTAGAGCAAATTGCAAGTATGCGTTTGACTCCTAACCTTGTTAACTGGCGTCCGTGTGACCAAGTTGAATCAGCTGTATCTTGGCAACAAGCCGTTGAGCGTAAAGATGGTCCTACGTCATTGATATTTACTCGACAAGGTTTACAACAGCAAAGTAGGGATGAAGCGCAAGTGCAAGCCATTAAGCAAGGCGGCTATGTATTAAGCTGTGATGGTAACCCGGAGCTAATCATTATTGCGACGGGTTCTGAAGTGCAGTTGGCAGTTGATTCAGCTCGTGCGTTACGTTTAACAGGAAAAAAGGTGCGCGTAGTATCTATGCCATCAACGGATGTATTCGATGCCCAGTCAGCTGAATATAAAGAAAGCGTTTTGCCTGCTGCCGTAACACGTCGTGTTGCAGTAGAAGCGGGAATAGCAGACTACTGGTACAAATATGTTGGTTTAAACGGTGTTGTTATTGGCATGACAACATTTGGTGAATCAGCACCTGCTAGTGAACTATTTGAACACTTTGGTTTCACTGTAGACAACATAGTTACCAAAGCTGAATCATTATTCTTAGCTTAAGATGTGACAAGTATTGAGGTAGATTGACACTTACTTCATATTAAAACGCCTGATGAGTTTTCATTGGGCGTTTTGTATTTTACTCCCGTATGTGGCATCGTGGGGTGCCTTAGTTGGAGCTACTATCGTTTGGATCTCCTACCTTAATAAGATTTCGTTAGATAGTGCTACTTGCGGCTATTGTATCTGTCGCTCATTGAGTGCAGTAGCAAATGAAGCTTATTAATGTATCGATATATAGACGGGGGACTAAGTAACCTGATTAAAATGAGCGGGCAAACAAACCTCGTTTGGCTATGGAGGAGGTCGGCCAATTCATGCTAAAGGCGATATAGAGTCGTCGGCTTAGCGTATTCGATTGAATATTACAGCGACAATTGAAGTGCGGCTTATGCACTCGATACAGCACAACGTCAGACAAAATACGACTCAGAAGAAGCTCGCTGAATTCTATTTAATTCCCCTTTTACAGCATGACACTCTTATATGAATGTTGGACACAAGCGTGCTTACATATCAGTTGGTGCTGCCATTTACTGCTCCTCGATGATAACGAGAGAGGTATTTGAGTATTATAAATAAATAAGTGAGAAATGAATCAAGTTATCTAGAGTTAGGTTGCCCAATAAAAAAACCTGCAATAGCAGGTTTTTTTAGTGTTTTTATCTTTAAAAATAAACGTTTAATACTATGTTTGATCTATATTCATTAAACTTTAAATTGGTCTACTGACAAGCGGAGCTCTTCTGCAAGCTTGGCCACTTCAGTACTTGAAATAGAAGTTTGATTTGCCCCTTCCGCAGTTTGTTCAGCAATCGATACGATGGACTCGAGTCGCTCACTGATTTCCTGTGAAACTTGTTGTTGTTCATTGGCAGCAGTGGAAATCTCTTCGCTCACATCATGCGCTTGAGAAACCGCCTGAGTGATACTGTTCAATGCTTCATTTGCTAAATCACTTTTATCCACACATGATTCAGCTTGTTGTTTACCCTTTGACATAGCTGTTACAGCTTCTTCAGCCCCTGCTTGTAAGGACTCAATCATTGATTGTATCTCTTGAGTCGACTCTTGTGTTTTACTTGCAAGAGAGCGGACTTCATCAGCAACAACAGCAAACCCTCGGCCCTGTTCCCCAGCCCTAGCTGCTTCAATGGCCGCATTTAGTGCTAATAAATTGGTTTGTTCCGCAATGCCGCGGATCACATCTAGAATGCCTCCAATTGAAGCACTATCTTGATGTAATTTGTTGATAACTCTGGAAGCTTCGTCAACTTCTTTCGCTAACTGTTCAATGGTATGTTTATTATCGTGAGAAATACCCTTAACACGCTCAGCTTCTTTATCAGCA
Organism: Pseudoalteromonas sp. MMG012; assembly: GCF_018100875.1. Taxonomy (NCBI): domain Bacteria; kingdom Pseudomonadati; phylum Pseudomonadota; class Gammaproteobacteria; order Alteromonadales; family Pseudoalteromonadaceae; genus Pseudoalteromonas; species Pseudoalteromonas sp. MMG012. The sequence continues at coordinate 13,584 of NZ_JAGJEF010000006.1, read as the reverse complement.
TTTTTGATTTCAAGTAATGCTTGATTAGCACTGTTACTTACGCCGTGAGATGTACTACTCATTTCTGTTGTTGCGGTAGCTGCTTGTTCAACTTGTGCTTGCTGGTTTCGAATTGCTTGACTTGATTCTGTGGTAATCATTGAAGTTTGTTCTGAGGCCGCAGCTAACTGTGTCGAGCGTGATACAATTCCGGTTATTAACTCCCTCAAACTACTAATTAATGCATTACAGCTGCGAGAAAGATCACCAAACTCATCTTTAGCGCTATCATCTAGTCGTTGTGTCATATCGCCGCGGGCAACGATAGTCAGAACACGGTTGACTTCAGCAAGAGGTTTGGTGATCAAGTTAACTGTGACGAAAGCGACAACAATAGCGATAATCGTCGCAATTACCATCCCAACCCATGTCCACAAGTTTGCTGCACTGACATCTTCGCTAACACCTTTCTGTAGATTAAATGCCACTTTACTCGCTTCATTGAGTAATTGATCAAGTTGCTCTAACGCCGCCTTGGTAGCTTGCTCAGCTTCTGCTAATTCACTTCTTGTCATACTGGTGGCGTTTATCAAGCGTTTTTTGTTAGCTGAAAGACTATTTGACCCTGAGGCATCGGTTTTTAACGTACTAAAGTAAGACTCTAAGTCTGAAAACAAGCTGTCATCAATTGCAATAACTGCTGGTTTCATTAGCTCTATGTTTCTTTGCAACTCTTCGAGCAAGTAATCTTGATCTTTTTTGACAATATCTAGGGTATTTAAATTATCAACGGTCAGCATGTCAGCACTATTTGTCACCAAAACAGAAAAGTTATTTTCCATACTATTGGCTGCTTGATATGCACGGTTGCTGGATTCTTTTAATCCGTCTAAATCAATAATATCAAGTACTGCTGTTGTTGCATCTTCTGCATTGAGTTCAATATCTTCCAATTGCGATGCGGTCGTTTTCTTAAGCTGTAACTCGAGGGCTTTGTCACGAAGTAGATTGTTAACCGATTTGAGGAAATCAGAGTATGAGTTGCCAACACTTTGAGAGTTGCGCGCTAAGCTTTGGTTACTACTGACAATATCTTGTAGTTGCGCATAAGTTTTATCAAATACAACTTGTCGCTCATTAAACTGTGCCTTAAGCGCATTTAATTCTGCAGGTGTTTGCGCATAAAAGCTACCTTGCGCGACCTTGCTCATTAATGAAAACTCAACTTGCAGCTCTGAACTTTTATTTAGAGCCGGAAGAGATAAGCTATTCACTTGTTGTGTAGAGCTATCTATGTTTGCAATCCTTAGCAAAGAGTTTCCACCTATCATTAGGAGTAGTGAGGTGATAAGAATAAAACCACCCCAAATTCGTTGGCTTACAGTCAAGTTCATACAATTTCCATCAATTTTACTAGCAGGATTGAGTACTTATCGGTTTTATTGCGGATAAGTTAAGTATTTTATAGCAGATGTGACTAAAAAATTCAGTAAAAAGGGGCGAGAATAGATTATTTGCTTAAATATTGTTCGTTAGTTGCAATATTCAGCATACTCATCGGTCCACCCCAGACACATCCAGTATCCAACGCAATCACGTTTTTCATGTTAGTGACGCCTTTAAGCGCTGCCCAGTGACCAAATATAAAGGATGTTTTTGACTTTTTAAAGCGTTTGCAGTCAAACCATGGAACTAATGTTGGGCAATCGTTAGTACCACCTTTATTTACTAAGTCTAGCTCACCTTGCGTAGATAGATATCGCATTCGTGTAAACGTATTCACGATTGCTGTGAATCGAGCTTGCTTAGAGAGCATACTTAATTCGCCTACAGGATGCTTTGCATACATATTTAGGTAGTATTCTTTGGCATCTTTTCCACGATAACATTGCTCCACAAAGTGTGCATACTCTAGTGCATCTTGAATTGACCAAGTCGGATGAATGCCGGCATGAGAAATGAAAGAGTTATAATTTGATAGGTGGACGGCAATAGGTTGAGCACGCAATAAGTCTAAATATTGGGGAAGTTTAGGGCTATCAAAAACCGCTTGTAGTTTATCTTTTGGATTCGGCGAGCGATTTAACGTCGTACAAGCGAGCAAGTGCAGGTCATGATTACCTAATGTAATAGTGATTGCATCACGGTGGTGATATAAAAATTCTAAACAAGCAAGAGAATCAGGACCTCTTGCTACAACATCTCCAACGAGATAAAGGTGATCTTTACTCGGATTAAAAGCCACCATATCCAATAGTCGAGAAAGAGGCGCAAAGCACCCTTGTAAATCACCTACTGCGTATAATGCCATAAGATATCAATGTAACGCTGTTAAACAGGTCAGTCTAAACACAGGAATGGGAGCTTCAAATTCAGCCCCAAATTCATTACGCATTAAGTAATGCCCTTGCATTGTTCCTAGAGGCGTATCAAGGACAGCACCACTGGTATATTTATAACTGTCGCCAGGGGCAATAGATGGTTTCTCTCCGATAACGCCTTCACCATCGATTTCAGACTCTTTACCATTAGCATCGGTTATAAGCCAGTGGCGGCTCTCCAGTTTCACACTACACAAGCTATGGTTTTTAATGGTAACCGTATAGGCGAACACATACTTATTTTTTTCAGGTTGTGATTGAGCTTCCACATAAAAGGTTTCAACAGAAACCTTTATGGGAGAGCCTAGATTACTGCTTATTGTCATAAATCCAGTTTGCTATATCAATAAATTGAGAAAGGGACAGGTTTTCTGCACGTTTAGTCGCATCAATACCAATTTCAGCCATTTCGTCACTTGTTAACAAGTTTGATAGACTGTTTCTTAATGTTTTTCGACGTTGGTTAAACGCTTCTAAACATACCGTGTTTAGAACTTTTGTACTTTTTGCAGATCTTTGCTCTGGTTTTTTAGGTATTAGACGGATCACCGCAGAGTCAACCTTTGGCGCGGGTTTGAAACACTCTGGTGGTACATCTATAACAGGCATGGCGTGACAGTAATATTGTGTCATCACACTCAATCGGCCAAAAGCTTTAGAGTCAGGGCTTGCAACCATGCGCTTTACAACTTCTTTTTGAAGCATGAAGTGCATGTGCTCCACATGGTCCGCAAATTCAAATAAATGAAAAAGTAAAGGAGTTGACACGTTATATGGTAAATTACCAAATATTTTCAGTTTTTCACCATCTTGAATAAGCGAAGAAAAATCAAACTTCATTGCATCGCCTTGGTGGACTGTTAGCTTGTCACTCATAAATGGATGTTTTATGAGACGCTCAGCTAAATCTTTATCAAGTTCAACAACGGTAAGTTTGTCACTTAATTCCACCACTGGCTCAGTAATAGCACCAAGGCCAGGACCAATTTCGACTAAGTTGTCTGTTGGCTTAGGGTCAATGGCTGTTACTATTTTGTCGATGATCATGTCATCGTTTAAAAAGTTTTGGCCAAAACGCTTTCGGGCACGATGCCCTAAATGTACTTTATCAGTCATTAATTCTGTGCTTTTTTATGGGCGAGCTTAATTGCTTCGCGGATAGCTAAATCAAAACTACCTACCTCAATGTTACCTGTAGCGGCTAAATCTAACGCGGTACCATGGTCAACAGAGGTTCTTACAAAGGGTAGTCCAAGGGTAATATTAACCGAATTACCAAATCCTTTATATTTTAACACAGGTAAGCCTTGATCGTGATACATTGCAAGCACAGCGTCGGCATTATCTAAATATTTTGCTTGAAATAAGGTATCAGCAGGCAGTGGTCCTATGAGGTTCATCCCTTGTGTATTTAATTCTGTGAGGGCTGGAGTAATCGTCTCTATTTCCTCTCGCCCTAAATGACCATCTTCACCAGCATGCGGGTTTAAACCACAAACTAAGACTCGTGGATTATTAATACCAAACTTACTTTTGAGATCATCGTGTAAGATATTGATAACTTTAGTCAGTCGTTCTGTCGTAACAGCTCTCGATACATATGCTAGGGGTATATGGGTGGTGACTAACGCAACTCTAAGGCCCTCAGTTGCCAACATCATTACCACATCGGAAGTATTGGATTGCAATGCGAAATATTCAGTATGGCCACTAAAAGAAATGCCTGCACGGTTAATAATGCCTTTATGAACAGGTCCTGTAACCACTGCATCAAATGTACCATCCATATTTTTTTCAGATGCAACTTTTAATGTTTCCAGTACATAATTACCATTTTTTTCATCAAGGACACCCGCTTGTACATTACAGCCTTTTTCTACTTGTAAATAATACAAACAGCCTGCTGGTGCAGGCTGTGCCTCTTCATTCGCATTGAATGGCAGCAATGTGATAGGGATACCTAGCTCAATCGCGCGCTTTTCAATAATAGTACGATCGACGACGGCAATAATTTGCGCGGACCATACTTTTTGAGCCAGTTTAATAACCAGATCGGGTCCAATACCAGCAGGTTCCCCTGGCGTAATTGCAATTCTGAGGCACATATTTATATCCATTTTATTCTGTAGGGAATACATCAATATGTGCTTGTTCCCGAATTTCACGCTGCCACTTAAAGCTTTCTTCTTTGAACTTCCTGTTAAATAGTAGCCCGTGAGCACGGCTTAGTTTCGCTTGGTCTGTTTTGTCAGCTGTACGTGTATCTAACAATTGAACTATGTGCCAACCAAATGTACTTCTAAATGGTTCACTGATCTCATTCTTATCTAGTGAAAGAAGGGTGTTTTTAAATGCGGGTACGTAAGTTGTTGGATCTGTCCAATCATATTCGCCACCTTTGAGTGCAGAACCTGGATCTTCGGAGTGCTCTTTTGCCAGTTCTGCAAAGTCAGCCTCACCTGCGCGAAGCTTAGTCGCGAAACCAGAAAGCATATCACGGGCTTTTTCTTCACTGAGGATAATCGAAGGCTTAATGAGAATATGACGTGAGCGTACTTCAGTTGTTTCTACAACTTCACGCCCGCGAATATCTTGTACTTTTAGAATGTGGAAACCGGCACCAGAGCGAACGGGCCCAACGATGGCATCTTTTTTCTGGCCTTTAATTGCCTCTGCAAATAACGATGGCATTTCATTAATGCTCATCCAGCCTAATTGTCCGCCTTCAAGCGCTTTTGGACCACTTGAAGAAGCGATTGCAATACGTTTAAACTCTTTACCGTCGTTTAAAAACTCCATTACGTTATCAGCACGTTCACGCGCATCTTGAATCTCTTCCGGGGAGGCTTTATTTGGAATTTTAACAAGAATATGACCAACGTCGTACTCTTCAGGGGTTCCTGTTTGTTGTTCTAGAATTTTTTGTAAATTAGCAACTTCTTGTGTACTAATATAAATGCGTCGGTCGACATTTGCTCGGCGAACTTGACCAATGGTGATTTCTTTTCGAAGCTCCTCTCTGTAAGCTTGGAAGCTTTCTCCACTGGCTTCTACTGAGCGTCTGAGATCAGCTATAGTCACATTTTGATCCTTAGCGATATTTGATATCGTTTGATCCAGTTGAGAGTCTGAGATCTCCATACCCATGCGCTCAGCAAGTTGTAGCATTAAGGATTGGTCGACTAGTCTGTCAATAGCTTGTACTCGAAGCGTTTTATCGGAGGGTAATTCCGTGCTTTGCTGTTTAGCTTGCTCTTTAACCCGAGCAATAATTTGATTAACCTCACTTTGTAATATGACACCTTCGTTTACAGTGGCAACAATCTTATCCATCTGAACACGTTGAGCCAGTGTTGTGTGACTTATACTGATACCCAATAGGGTAACTAACAATAACTTTTTAAAATTCATAGTAATCTAATATTTATTAATTATTTAAAAAATAAGGTCGACGGTAGCCGAAGATACCTTGTTGTAATCGCTGACTTACAGCATTATTTGATTTGCCACCCAATCCATTTAATACAAAATTAAACCCAATGCTGGTGTCGAATTGTGCATCATCATGTGTAATCGTTTGGTTTAAATCTGTTTCTATGTGTCTTCCACCCGTTATTTGAATAGCCCAACAGCAACTTTCGTATTGTATACCGGCGAAGACTTCGACACTCCGAGAGGCATTTAAGTCTCGGTGATAGCTTGCTATAAATTGCCAATTATCATTGATTGGTAGGCTGCTAAACAGACCAACTTGATCAATTTCATATCCTGAGACACTATTTGCATAACGATGGTTCAATTGTACTAACTTATTATTGTCTCCTCGGTAGTCTAGTGTCGTATGAGACTGAATTAGCTCTTTAGAGTCTGCGTCATACTGTATTCCAGCCGAGAAATACCAACGACGATGCCAATGTACCATGGTTTCCGCTGCAAACAATGCATTGTAGTTGGTTTCTGAATTATTGGCTTGTTCAGTAGGCTTTACATCGTCACTGAGGTAAATTATTTGGCCGATACTGAAATTGAATCTTTCTGTGTTTTTAGTATCAAAAAGGCGTGTTGTGGCACCTAGAGTAAATTGGTTCGCTTGCGCTATCCTATCAACACCTGAGAATCGTTGTTCACGAAATAAGCCAGCAAAGTCATCTTGCATTTTGGTTGTATCAAAAAGACCTATGCTGTCTTGCTCTCTTTTTGGTGTGTACAAATATTGAATTTGCGGTTCTAAAGTTTGCGTGCCACCTTCACTAAAAAATAGCGTGTCTCTTTCCAAATTCAGCTGTGCATGCATTCTTAATTTTGGCATGGTTCGAGTAACAGAATCTTCATACGGTGTATTGTGTAAATCACCATGCTGCTCATATCGTGTATGTAATAAGCTAGATTCAGCTAAGAAAGACCATGCGTATTCTTCAAATGATAGGCTAACTTTTGGCTCTAAGTGCAACCGAGAAGCTTCTGTTATTGTTAGTTCGTCATTCCGAAAATGACTGAACTCACCCAATATAGATAGTTGCAAGTGGTGCCACTGAAAAGGTACTCTGTTTTTCCAAGTTATTTGTGGTAAAGCAGCGTATGACTCTGTGTGGTCGCCTAGTACCTCGAAGCTTTGTAATTTTATATCAGTGATCCAGTCATCGCCGAGGTAGCTGATGATACCAGTACGATACAGTTGAGTATCGGTTTCGTTGGCGTATTTTGAGCCTAAATCGGTTAGATATGCATCATCACTGACATTGGTAATGTCAATATTTAGGCGCCATTGGTCGGTTAAGTAACTCTGTTGCTGCCAATGGACTAAATAACGGCTTTCTAGCTGGGGGTCTGCATCGTCTTTATCTATATACTCAACACCTAAAAGGCCTTGATGTTGTTTGGTTAGGTACCTAAATTCAGAAGTAACTTGGAGCCCTTTGTTTGACATATACCTAGGAGTGAAGGTCGCATCATAATTGGGTGCTATATTCCAATAGTAGGGGGTTGCCATTTCAAACCCGTATCGACCAGAACTGGTCAAAGTCGGAGTTAGTAGGCCAGACTTTCGTCGTTCATCTATGGGAAATGTGAAATAGGGAATATAGATGATAGGTGTATCAAGAATCTTCAAAACTGCGTTGTAAGACTCCCCCCACCCATTGTGCTTAGATAATGTGATAGTACTTGCTTCAATTTGCCAAAAAGGGGCTTCGACTGGGCAAGTGGTAAAAGTTGAATTATATAAACTAATTTCAGATTCTGATGCATATAGCTTCTCAGCACCACCACGACCAATTTGTTGTGTTAATTGATAGTCAGCGCCGAGTAAGCTGATATCATTATTATTTAAATCTGCGTATAAACCGGTGCTATTAACGAGAGTAAAAGCATCTTGATAGACAAGTGGGCCTGTTGCATTGAGCAAACCTCGTTCTTTGTCGATTAAGGCTGAGCTTGCTGATAGATGCATTTTCTGGGTGTTGACATCGACGTTACCTGAAAACTCAGCACTGGCTGTGCCTTGCATTTCAACGTTATCTGCCTGAATATCTATAGCATTGGAAGGCAAAGATTTAAGAGGTTGCCAGTTTGTCGGTTGAAAGTACTGACTGCACTGCATCGGTGTAGAATTTGATATTGCTAACGCTGGTGCGCTACTGAGTGTCAGTGCGACGACCCCCCAAGTTTTACTCATTTATTAACCTTGTTGGCCTAGTATAATTATCTAAGCAAGACATAATAAAGTAAAACTCAGTTAAATACAGTAATTAAGAATGGAATTTTGTGACAAATAATAAAGAAAGACAAACCTATATCGAGCAGTTTCTAGTTGGGTTTTTTAATGATGAAGCATATCGTTGTGAAGTTGTAACCGCAGATGCGAGTTTTCGTCGCTACTTAAGGGTATATCATGGTGAGAAAAGCTACATTTTGATGGACTCAGAGCCCAATAAAGTAGATAACCAGCCGTTTGTAGATCTTAATGCAAATTTTGCCCTCGCAGGCATAAAAGTACCTAAAATTTTAGCGCAAAATATGCCGCATGGCATTTTACTGCTAGAAGACTTAGGCGCAGAGCATTTGGCTGATCATATCAGTGATCCGAGTAGGTTGGAGCACTATATGGCCATTTTAGATATTTTACCATCAATAGCGACAGTCACTAAATCAACGTCTATGAAACCGTATGATGATGGTTTTATAACTCAAGAGTTGGAAATATTTGAAAATTGGTTATTAAATTCTTGGCTTGACTATGAACTCGAAGGCACTGTTAAAGAGCGATGGCAAGAAACGAAATTGTCATTGGTAAGTAGCATAGTAGAGCAGCCAAAAGTCACGATGCATCGTGATTTTCACAGTCGTAATATTATGCGGCATGACCATCAATGGGCTGTGATAGATTACCAAGATGCTGTTCAAGGGCCTATCACATATGATGCTGTATCCTTATTGCGAGATTGTTATTTTAAGTTACCAGCAGATGACTTTTTAATACTTCAAAAATATAGTTATAAAACACTGAAAAAAGCACAGTTATTGGGAGAAATGACATATCTCGAATATCAGTATTATTTTGATTTAACTGGGTTGCAACGGCATTTGAAAGCCGCAGGTATTTTTGCCCGATTATTATTAAGAGATAATAAAGCGGGCTATTTGGACAATATAATACCTACATTACAGTATGTTGTAGAAGTAGCTAAGCGGCATGACAATTATCAATGGCTTGCAACTTGGTTAGTGAGTGAGATAATACCTTTAATTAACAGTCAGCTGAATAAATTTAAATGAAAGCAATGATCCTCGCTGCCGGACGTGGCCAACGAATGATGCCGTTGACAGAAAGCACGCCAAAACCAATGTTGCAAGTCAATGGGCAACCCTTACTGACTTATCATATCAATAGATTAAAACTCGCAGGCATTAGTGATATTGTCATTAATTTAGCGTGGTGTGGCGAGGTAATCGAACAGTATTATGGAGATGGAAGTGAGTTTGGGGTCAAGGTCACTTATTGCTATGAACCCGCTGGAGGCTTAGAAACAGCTGGTGGCATTGTAAATGCGTTGCCTTTGCTAACGGAGAGTGAGGACGCATTTATTGTTGTGAATGGTGATGTTTTCACTGATTATGATGTGGCTGCGTTAACACAATTACAGTTATACGCAGGGGAAGCGCATATTGTGTTGGTAGAAAACCCAGAACATAATCTAGATGGGGATTTCTGTTTGGCAAATCAAATAGTAAATACTCAAAAGTACACCTTTTCAGGTATTGGTTTATATACGCGTGACTTCTTCTCATCCTTGTCGGTAGGTGTTCTTCCTTTAGGTCCATTATTGAGACGAAGTATTGAGACCGGTCGAGTTTCAATGGAATTATATTTGGGTCTATGGTCGGATATTGGCACTCCGCAGCGGTTAATGGAAATAAATAAAAATCAGGAGCAAAACAGTGTGGGGTAAATTATTAGGGGTTTGTTTCGGGTTTATGTTTGGTCGTTGGCTAGGCGCTATATTTGGTTTCTGGCTTGGGCATATGTTCGATAAAAGTTTAAAGCAGGACTTTGATAAGGTGGGCGGATTTCAAGGCTTTTTTAAAGGTGATGATTTGCACCAGCGTCAAGCATTGTTTTTTTCAAGTTGCTTTGCCGTAATGGGCCATATTGCGAAATCGAATGGGCGAGTGAGCGAAACCCATATTAAAGCTGCAACACTATTTATGGACGAAATGGGACTGCACGGGGAAGATCGTCAAGAAGCCCAAAATGCATTTAGGTATGGCAAAGGTAATGATTTTGAATTAAAAGGTGCGGTTAACGATTTTAAAGAGGTTTTTTCTCGTCGTTACGATTTGCTGCAGCTTTTTTTAGAGATTCAAATTCAAATGGTGTTTTCAGATGGTCATTTAGCGCCTCAGGAAGTGCAATTATTGCAAAAGGTGAGTCAATTACTCGGTATTTCGAATACGCACTTTCGCTTTATTTTGAAACGTTATCAAGCCGAATTTAAGTTTCGAGAACAACGCGCGCAACATGGCGATTATCAAAGGCAAAAAGGTTCTCAAACAGCTCCGCAGTCAGAAAGCATAACTCGAATGCAAGCATTGGCTGTTTTAGGATTAACTGAACAAGCGACAGATAAAGACGTAAAACGCGCTTATCGAAAATTGATGTCGCAACATCATCCAGATAAGCTGGTATCCCAAGGGTTGCCTCAACATATGATGGAAGTCGCTAAAAAGAAAAGTCAAGATATTCAAGCTGCTTACGAGTTTTTAAAGCACCCATCCTAGTGTTAGATAAAAACAAGCAGCCTAGGTGGTCATAATTGACGAAGAAAACCGTCAACTTCTTTCCTCAGCCGTTGATGTTGCCTGGTTTCTGTCGTTAATCCAAAGAGCTGGCGTTGTCGATAGTCAAATTTACTATTGCGTTTTACCCACCTTATTCTTTCGGGCATGCTGCGAGTAACAGTAGGGTTATCATTGGTATAAAAGATATCAAGTAAAGGTGGGCTGATCACAGATAGGTTTGCAGGTAAGTGACGCTGCCTGCTGCTATTTGGTAACTGTGCACTAATGGCCACAAAAGCGTCGAGTTTTATGTTGGGTAAATCAGCAAGGTATTCACTAAACACGCCGGCGCTAGTACCTTGTGCAATGACAACAAGCTGTTCTTTCTCTAACATTGTTAATTGTGAATATAGTGCTTTGAAAATGTCTATGAGTTGTGTTTTATAGTCGTCTAGTGAATTCTCAGGGACTCGCTCAGCCAGAAATTTAGCGGGTTTTTGCATTTTTTTTTCAGTACTTTCTTCGCTGACTGTTTCTGTATTACTGGAATTACTTGCGTCATCTTTTGGTAGTGTATCATTAAATGCAATGTCTGGAATTTGTATGGCGTAGGTATCAAACCCGTCATCGGTTAACGCGTGGTGTAGGTAATTGAATCCATTATATGAAAGAGGAGGGTGGCCAATATCAGGAATCAAAATGACAATGCCACGTTTGGTTGAGGCCATATATGGAGAATAAATAGCAAAACTATTCCCTTTTGATGTTTCAATATCAATCAATGCATTTTCGTCGATAAATTTCGTTAAATCTCGTTTTTCTACCTCTTGCTTTGCCTCTGGTATGACAAAGTCTGCTGATGAGGCGCTTTTGCATAGTACTAGTGCGCATATTAATAAGAAAAGGTTTATAATTCGCTGAGACATAATACTTCGTTGCTGCTAGGGTTTGATAAGTTATCGGCATAAGTACGTTATTGTTTAGCAGAACACACGAAAAAATAATAATGTACATTGTTGTATATCGATTTATTCTATGTTTCCATAAACGGTCCTATTGCAAGGTATATAGGCAAGATAGTCATTATATCTGTATTGTTGAGAGAGTTTTTTTATGTTGTCTGGCCGTATTAAGCCTTTAAAAATCAACTACAGGCAAGAGTTATTCATTCTTTTTGTTGTCAATATTCTTTGCTTTTTCATTTTTTCAAGTTATGACACGTTAGAGTGGCTTTATCACTTTTCAAGGTCCCATGAAGATTTAGAGTTAGACGAGTTTATTCCCTTATGCTTTTCACTGACAGTAACCTTCGCCTTATTTTCTTATCGGCGTTGGAAAGAAGCACAATTGTTTTATGTTGAGATTGAATACCTGTCGTTTCATGATAGCTTGACAGGATTATTAAATCGCAGAGGGGCGCAGTTAAAAATGGCACATATGCCACAAATCTACACTGAAGCCGCTGTTGTATTTATCGATTTTGATAATTTTAAACAGATCAATCAATTGTATAGTTATGAAGTGGGGGATGAAATACTAAAGCAAGTTGGTAATGCGTTAATGCGTAATTATAACCACGCAGTACTCGCGCGTTGGGCCGGTGAGGAGTTATTAATAATAGCTCCATGTATTAGCCGTCAAATGCTCCCAAGCTTTGCTGATGAAGTTTATCGATGTATCACTAAAAGCGTTGCACTTTCAGCCTATTCAGTCTCCGTAAGTATGGGGGTAGTATGGGGAGATGCTCAGTCTGATAGTCAGCATTTACTTACGTTGGTTGATGAAGCGTTATTGCAAGCTAAGCGTCGAGGTGGTGATCAAGTTAATGTCTTCGATCATTAATGAGTCGCTCACCTAAAAGTTTGATACATAATTACGTATAGCTTCGCTGTTCGTCGTGCCATAATCAGGATAAGATCTAATTATAATAGTATTTTTCTGCGTTACACTTGCATTTTATTTTATACGGAGAGTTCGTCAGTGACAAAACGGTCTGATTCTAAACGAGACTATATTTTTTTATTTTTAAAAGGCGCAGGCATGGGGGCAGCTGATGTTGTACCAGGAGTGTCGGGTGGGACTGTAGCATTTATTACTGGGATCTATGCTCGGTTTTTAAGTGCGATAAAAAGTGTAAATTTCGAAGCCATCGCATTATTGAGACGGCATGGCGTTAAAGCAAGCTGGGACTATATTGATGGTAGTTTCTTGGTAGCTGTTTTTGCTGGTTTAATAACCAGTGCTGTGTCTTTGGCTAAAGTGATTACTTACTTGTTATCAAATCACCAACTGCTAGTGTGGTCATTCTTTTTTGGCTTGATTTTGGCTTCTTTTATATTTATAGCTAAGCAAGTTAAACAATGGCAGTTAGGTACTATTGTAAGCTGTATTACAGGCGCCATTATTGCTGTGATTATCACATCACTGGCTCCTACCGAAGCAGAGCCACATTGGTGGCTTTATTTTATTGCTGGCGCTATTGCTATTTGTGCCATGATTTTACCTGGAATTTCAGGTAGCTTTATTTTGTTACTATTGGGAATGTATGGCCACGTATTATCAGCTATAACTCATCAAGAAATATCACTAATCGCGCTATTTATGATGGGCTGTGTTGTTGGTTTAATATTATTTTCTCGTGTTCTTTCTTGGTTACTCGCATCATACCAAGAGGTAACGTTTGCGTTATTGGCCGGATTCTTACTAGGGTCCTTAAACTTGTTATGGCCATGGAAGGTGGTAGTCTCAACGTATATCAGCTCAAGTGGTGCAGAAAAACCCTTAAACCAACAGAATATATCTCCACTTGATTACGCAAATTTGGTGGGGCAGGAACCGCAGACATGGTTATGTGTTGGTTTGGCTATATTGGGCTTAATACTGATTTTAGGTATTGAGAAACTAACTGCCAAATAATGCATTTTAGGGCCCATCTTAATGGGCTCTG